>CBQVAZ010000399.1:0-4074 GCA_967720205.1 uncultured Gemmatimonadaceae bacterium
ACCTGGCAGTCCTCGACGTACTCCTGGTGCTCGCCGCCGCCTGGATCCAGCCCGATAAAGACAGTTTCTCCACAGTACGGGCAGGCGACGGCCGCCTCGCTGTCTGCCGTGCCGTCGCCAAGCGGAAATTCGCGCTCTAGCTCGTCGTCGAGATCGAAGTCATTGTCCGGTGCATGCATCGCGTCCAATATGAACCCGGTCTCCGACTCGTGCTCGAATGCAGATGAGAATTCACACTATCATCGCTACGGCGCTGCTCATCGCTTCGGCACATGCCGCTGCGCAAACAGCGCCATCGCTCAAGCTCATCGGGCTCGACGGTGGAGCGAAAACGCTCACTGCGGTGGACCTGCAGGCCCTTCCGCAGGTCGAAGTCGCCGATTCGAGCGCAGAAACTGGGCGCTTGCTCTTTCGTGGACCGACTGTGCGTTCTCTGGTGTCGCTCGTCGGCGCTCCCGAAGGACGTGCGCTCCGAGGGCAAAGCATGACGATCGTTGTCGTCGCTGAGGCGAGCGACGGTTACAAGGTCGTATACGCGCTGTCGGAGCTGGACGATCAGTTTGGTGCGCGCAAGGCAATCGTCGCGCTCACTGAGAACGGGAAGCCGCTACCTACGCAGTTCGGCCCGTTGCGCATCGCAGTCGCCGGCGAGGCGCATCGCGCCCGCTGGATCCGGCAGCTCACAACGTTGCGTCTCGTGCGCGTGGAGTAGCGACCGATGCCTAACGCCAAGGCGTCGCGCTCGAAAGTAACACTCGAAACCGTGCGCGACATCCTTTGTTCATTCCCCGGCGTCGAGCAAGGCACCTCGTATGGAACGCCGGGATTCAGAGTCGCGAACAAGTTTCTGGCGCGCATGAAAGAGGATGGCACAACGCTGGTCGTGAAGTGCGGGTTCGACGAGCGCGACTTTCGCATGCAAGCCGACCCGGAGACGTTCTTTACAACAGATCACTATCGCGGCTATCCGACTGTCCTCGTACGCTTGCGTCGTGTGTCAAAAACGGATCTTCACGACGTGCTGGAGGAGGCGTGGCGGAGAAACGCGCCGCGCAAACTCCTCGCTTCGTATCGGGGTCGCCCCTAGCCTCATAGCATTCATGATCGATCACAAGTCTCGACGGCCGCGCCTCGTCCTTCTGCTGTTCGCGCTGAGCGCGTGCGCACCGACATCGCGCGACGATGCCACGCCGGCCGCTCCTGCGCCGCTCATCGGCGCATGGCGCTCGAAGCTGCAGTTTACCAGCGGCGCCTTCGCACCGATCAAGAACCTCGAGTTCATGTACGTGTTCAACGCGGGCGGGACGCTCACCGAGTCGTCGAATTACGATGGCGCGCCGCCGGTACCGCCGGCGTACGGCGTCTGGCGTCAGCTCTCGCCTCAAGAATTCGAGGCCAAGTACGCGTTCTACATCACGCAGCCGCCCAAGCGATTCCAGGACATCACCGCCGGCGCTGGCTGGCTTCCCATAGGACACGGCGTCTTTACCGAACGCATACGACTGGCCCCCGACGGTAACTCCTTCGAATCCAGCATATCGTATGCGGCGTTCGATTCGTTAGGCGCTCCGGCGGCGGGAGGGGGTGAGGCGACGGGGCGCGGTACGCGGATCGGCTTCTAGCCGCTGCCGTGATCTCCTTCATCGTCCCGGCGTATAACGAAGAGCAACACATTCGGCGCACGCTCGCGTCGATTCACGCGTCGGCGCGAGCAACGGGAGAATCGTACGAGATCATCGTGGCCGATGACGCGTCGTCGGATCGCACACACGACATCGCCGCACAAAGCGGAGCTCTGGTCATCTCTGTTCAGCATCGCCAGATCGCCGCGACACGAAACGCGGGCGCGCGAGCGGCAACCGGTGACGTTCTTTTCTTCGTCGATGCCGATACGTCGGTTTCGCCCGGAGCGATTCGTGAGGCGCTGCGCGTTATGCAAGCAGGCGCCGTAGGTGGAGGCTCGCGCGTTCACTTCGACGGGCGCTTCCCGCTACACTTCAAGGCGCTCATATGGGCGAGCGGCGCACTGTCGCGGGCGACTCGACTCGCGTTTGGATGCTTTCTCTTTTGCAGAAAAGACGCATTTGACGCTGTCGCTGGCTTCGACGAAACGCTCTTCGCGAGCGAAGAGCTCGCACTCAGTCGGGCGCTCAAACGGCGTGGGCGCTTTGTGATTCTGCGTGAGAGTGTGACCACGTCGGGACGAAAGTTGCGCGCCCATTCCGCGTGGGAAGTCTGGCGCGCGCTCGGGAGCGCGACGCTGCACATGCTCGGGATCGTTCGAGGACGCAGAGGCCTCGACGCGTGGTATGGCGGACGTCGCCGCGACCCGGAGGCGCATGCCTAACACAGTGAAAGGAACCATCCGATTGTTGATGCCTGCGATCGCGCTGCTTCTCGCATGTGGCTCGCCGCCTCCGCCGGCAGCGCAGCTTCCGCCTAACAGCTTCGCGTTCGCTGTCTTTGGCGACGGGCCGTATCGCTCGTGGGAGGTCGGTCGCTACAAACGCCTGCTCAAAGACGTGGGTGCATCCAATGTGCAATGGCTGCTGCACGTCGGAGATGTCTTCTGGTATCCGTGCTCGAACGCGAATCTCGCGACCAGCCTGGACGTGCTGAACGCTGTTCAGTTTCCCGTGATCTACACGCCTGGCGACAACGAGTGGACCGACTGCTACGAGGAGATTGCGGGACGCTTCACACCACTCGATCGATTGCAGCAAATCCGCCGCACGTTTTTCGCGCGGCCGCGGCAGAGCCTCGGCGCTCAGCCGATGGCGCTCGAATCGCAGGCGCAGGATTCGTCGTGGGCCGAATTCGTGGAGAATCGGCGCTGGCGCTTCGGAGGCTTTCTTTTCGTCACGATTCACATCGTGGGATCGAACAACGCGCTCTCGAAGTATCCCGGCCGCACTCCCATGGACGATGCGGAGGCTGAGCGGCGCACCAATGCCGCAATAGCGTGGCTTGATCAGGCGTTCGCGCTAGCGACGCGCGATTCCCTGCGTGGGATTGTAGTGGCAATGCACGCCGACCCTGGATTCGAAGTCGATGCCGGCGCATATCCAGCCTACGTAGGTTTGATCGATACGCTTGCTCAGCGAACGAAAGCATTTGGGCGACCTGTTCTTCTCATTCACGGTGATGGTCATGAGTACCAGGTCGATCACCCCTTCCTCAGGCGCGATACGTTGTTCTCCGTCTTCACGCGATTGGAGACATTCGGATCGCCGGACATTGGCTGGGTCCGCGTGGTGATCGATTCGGCGGCGGGAAAGATCCTGCGATACGAGCCGCGCGTCATGCCACGCCGCGGTTTCTGGTGAACGTCGACCTAACGAGGCGCGTATGTTCCTGACTCTGCTGCTCGTCACGTTCGTCATCGCGGCGCTCGTTTCGTTCATCGTCGCGCGCCTCTTCGATAGCCCACTCCGGCAGATTCTCGGGCGTTTGGTGGCGGAAGACCTGAGCGCCGCGTGGCACCGCTACATCGTCTTCGCGATCTACGTCGTCGGAATCTCTGGCGGCGTGCGCGTCTGGTCGCTGGAGCAGTACATCCTGCCGCGCGAGCGCGGTGCGCCCGCGTTCGAGTTGACTCCCGAGCGCTGGACGCTGGAGGTTTACCGCACGGTCATTGGCACGCTGCAGAGCGTGGCGTGGATGCTGCTGGTCTTCTTTGTGTTTGCGCTCATCGCGTACGTCGTCGTGCGCGGCCTCGAGATGCGCCACGCGCGGCGTCCTCCGGGCGAACCGTAGCACCTAACGAGCTACTCGTGGCGCGCCCAGTGATCCGTTCGATGATCTCCGTGGCGTGCGTCAGGTGCTCCACTTCGGCTGGAGACAGCTCCGCCAAATCGCGCGCGAGCTGGGCGACGCGGCGGCGGCGTCCTTCACGCAGGATGCGATCCCCCTTGGGCGTCGCTCGAATCCAGATCACTCTCGCGTCATTGGCGTCGCGCTCGCGCTTGACGAGGCCGTCGCGCTGCATGCCGACAACCAGACGCGTCATAGTAGGCGCACTGACCTGCTCGGCGCTGGCCAGCTGACCGATCGTCTTGGGGCCACCGAATACGA
>CBQVAZ010000400.1:0-4074 GCA_967720205.1 uncultured Gemmatimonadaceae bacterium
GTGCCGTTCGTCGTCTTCGCCGCTCCGCTGCTGTCGCCTAACGCCTTGGGAATGGTGGAGGCGATCGCGTCGCTGCCCGACGTTCACCTCGGCGTCATCGCGCACGATCCGGCGGAGAAGCTGCCGGCGCATCTCGTCCAGTCGGTTGCGCACTGGCGCGTCGACAATATCCTGGATCCAACGCACCTATTGTGGGCAGCGCGCGAGCTCGGGCTGCGCTACGGACCTATTCACAGACTGTTCGGGGCGTACGAACAACTGCAGGTCCCGCTGGCCCAGGCGCGCGCGACGCTTGGCTTGCCGGGACTGAGCGTCGCGGCTGCGACGAACTTCCGAGACAAGTCGCGCATGAAGGACGTGCTGCGCGCCAGCGGAATTCCCTGTGCGCGCCACGCGCTCGCGCGCTCGGTACAGGAAGCGGAGGCGTTCGGACAGTCGTCCGGATTTCCGTTGGTGGTGAAACCGCCGGCGGGAGCGGGGGCGCAGCAGACATTCCGCGTCGAGAACGTCGATCAGCTGCGTGCCGCGCTGGGAGTCGTTAGGCCGAACAACATACAGCCGGTGCTGCTCGAGGAATTCGTCATCGGCGAAGAGCACTCGCTGGAGACGATTTCCATCGACGGCACGACCGTCTGGCATTCACTCACGCACTACTACCCGACGCCGCTGCACGTGCTGGAGAACCCGTGGATCCAGTGGTGCCTCGTGCTACCGCGCGAGGTCGATGATCCGCGCTACGACGACATCAAAGCCGCTGCTCGGCTCGCGCTGTCGGCGCTCGGCATGACGTCTGGGTTGACGCACATGGAGTGGTTCCGACGGCGTGATGGTTCGGTTGCTATCTCAGAGGTCGCCGCGCGTCCGCCGGGTGCGCAGATCACAACGCTGGTCTCTCGCGCGCATGACATCGATTTTGTTCAGGCGTGGGCTCGGCTCATGGTGTTCAACACGTTCGATCCGCCGAGCAGGCGCTATTCGGCGGGCGCGGCCTTTCTGCGTGGGCAAGGGGAGGGGAGAGTCCGAGCCGTGCATGGATGGGAACAGATCGCGCGCGCGTTCAACGGGATGATCTGCGACGTCAAGTTGCCGGAGATCGGCAGCGAACGATCCCCGAGTTACGAAGGCGAAGGGTATATAATCGTTAGGCACAGCGACACTGCCGTGGTAGAACAAGCCTTATCAGAGATCATCAGTGTGATGCGCATAGAGCTCGCCTAGTCACCGCAGGTCCTGACTCCAGACCAAAGCCGTGTGCCATCGGCTGCGAGCAAAAGAGCTGCGAGCGAGTAGTTACTGCTTGAACTGACAGCTCTTGAACTCGGAGCTGTTCGCTCACAGCTTCGCGGAGGAGTCCACTCCTTATACGGAAGCGTTCTTCATGCTGGTATTGATGTTGGCCCCAGGTTATCCGGGAGAAATGCCTTACTTCTGCCGCGGGCTCGCCGTGAATGGCGGCGACGTCATTGGCGTGAGCGACGTCCCCGAGCACGAGCTGCCGCGCCTCACGCTCGAGAACATGAAGGGCTACATCAAAGTGGCCAACTTCATGGACGAAGAGGACGTTGTGCGAACTGTGCGCGAGCGAGTTGGTGAGCACAACGTCCAGCGAATAGTTTGTCTTTGGGAGCCGGGCGTGATCTTGGCCGCGCGGCTGCGTGAGGCGTTAGGCGTCCAAGGCATGCGTGTCGCGCAAGCCGAGACGTTCCGCAACAAAGACCTCATGAAGCAGAAGGTCGCCGCCGCAGGCGTCCGTACGCCCAAGCACGCGTCCGCGACCAGCATCAAGGGAGTGAAAGACGCCGCAAACGATCTTGGCTTCCCGATCATCGTCAAGCCGATCGCCGGCGCGGGATCCATGGACACGATCCGCGCGAACTCGATGGCTGAGCTGGAGCAAGGCCTGTCGCGCGTGAAATCGTACGACGAAGTGAACGTCGAAGAGTTCATCGAGGGCGACGAGTACACGTACGACACGATTTGCATCGACGGCAAGATCGTGTACGAGAACGTTTGCTACTACCGTCCCAATCCACTCGTCGCGCGCAGCACGGAGTGGATTTCGCCGCAGACGATGACGCTGCGCGACTTGAGCCCGCCGATCGTGCAACATGGGATCGCGTTAGGCCACAAAGTGCTCGAAGCCATGGAGTTTTCCACCGGGATGACGCACATGGAGTGGTTCTATACGCCGAAGGGGGAGGCGATCTTCGGCGAGATCGCGGCTCGGCCGCCCGGCGCGCACACAGTCGATCTCATGAACTACACGTCGGACGTCGATCTCTTCATCGGCTACGGAGAAGCGGAGCTCAAGGGCACTTTCTCTCCCGACGCGACGCGCAAATACAACGCCGTGAACATCTTCAAACGCGCGCAGGGGCAAGGTCACATAACGCGGATCGAAGGCCTCAACAGTATCATGGCAGATTACGGCGAACACATCGTGCACATCGATTTATTGTCCGTCGGCGCCGAGCGAAGGAACTGGATCCAAACGCTCGTGTCGGATGGATACGTGACAGCACGGCACCCTGACTTTCAGGCCGCGTGCGAGATGGCGGACCAAATCGGGATGCGGCTCCAGCTCTACGCCCAGTGAGCCGTCTCGTTCTGGCGCGCTCGTTAGGCGTATTCCTGGGACTCCTGTCGCTCGCGATGCTCTGGAACGGCATCGACACCTTTCGTTACGCCAAGGCCGCCGGCGAGTACGTGCTCATGACATTTCAGGTGCTTTCAACGCTGCCTTTGGCGCTGGGTGCGTACTGGCTCTGGAAACGAGACCGTCGCGCGATCTTGGCCTCAGCCGTCGGGATGTCCTTTTGCGCTGTCGTTGGGACGATAGCTGCCACGTATTGGACAGAGCCTAGCGAACGCATGTCCGCTGGGCTTGGTGCGTTAGGCGCCAGCATCGTACTGCTTATCGTTGTCGTCCTCCTCGCGCGAGTGAGCCTCAAGCATCCGCGCGCCACGCCTGCGGCAGAGTCTACCCAGATATCGGAAGAGCTTTAACGCAGAGAACGCAGAGGTATTGGACAACATTTATTTGAGCGCGGAGAACACAGAGGACGGCTTGTGAACAACTCACCCTACGGGAAGGGGTGGGTGGCAATTAAGAAGTCCTCTGCGTTCTCTGCGGCTGTTGCGTTTCTCTGCGTCCTCTGCGTTAAGCTTTTGATCTTTACAGAACAGCCTAACGCGCGCGCGTCCAGATCATCACGAGGCCGCACCATCCATCCCTTTTCGTTGATCCGAATTCGGCGGGAAGTGACGCAGCGCCGGGATACACCTCGATCCCGTGCACGTCAGTCACGGAAAGGTCGTCGACCGAGAAGCCCCACTCTTTTAGCACACCGTCAAGCCCCACCTGCATGATGCACGGCGCGAGATCGGCGTCCTCATTGTTTATGGCGTGGAGGTTCGTGCCAGTCCGCCGGTGCAGCGGCGCCAAGAACCCGCCGCCCACAGGTTTCCGCCAGCGTGACGACGCCACCAAGCGCACATCCCCGCTGTCCACAATCCACACACCATGCGCTCGCCGCAGCGCGTCGCTCAATCGGATCGTTCCACGCTTGCGGATATCGTCGCCCACGAAGAATGTGGCCGTTCCCTGCTTGCGCAGCCGGCGATGTTCGAATCCCGCCAGACGAGGACTCATGAAATCCGCGCTGTCCTTGACCGTCACCGTATCGAGCTTCTGCGGTCGCGAGCGCAGCGTGTCCTGCGAATGAAGCTGCGCCACAGGAAAGGCTACAGCCGCAACAGCGGACATGCACACCAGTCGGCAGCGCATAACGCGTTAGGCAGTGGCGGTTAGCGCGCCCGCGTCCAGATCATCACGAGCCCGCACCAGCCGTCCGGCTTCATCGAGCCGAATTCCGCAGGCAGCGACGCCGAACCGGGATAGACTTCGATTCCGTGCACATCCGTGACGGAGATCTCGTCGATCGCGAAACTCTTCTCTTTCAGCTGACTGTCGACAGCGATCGGCATGACGCACGGTGCCAGTCCTGCGGTGCTGGATGCACCACCACCGTTCGGACTACCGCTACCAGGAGCGCGCTTCCCAACCCCACGAAC
>CBQVAZ010000401.1:0-4071 GCA_967720205.1 uncultured Gemmatimonadaceae bacterium
GCACTTGACGGCGCCGAGCCTGGCGCGGATTGGAGTCCGGCGTCGCGCGGCGGCGTTGGACTGAGCAACACGCGCGCACGTCTCGCCAGCACCTTTGGCAGTGCGGCGGAGCTGATCGTGCGCCGCCGCGTGGGCGGCGGTGTGGAATCGATCGTGCACATCCCCGCACCCGCGCCGGTCGCGCAGGAGCCGGCGCCTAACGAAATGCAACCGGCATGATCCAGGGAGCGCGCTATTCCGTGCTCGTTGTCGACGACGAGCCGCTCGCGCGCCAGCGCATCCGCCAACTCTTGAGCGCGGCGCCGGACTTCGACGTTGTGGGTGAGTGTGCTGACGGCTCGACGGTAGAAGACGCCGTGCGGTCGCTGCGGCCCGACATCGTGTTTCTCGACATCAAGATGATCCACGCGGACGGTTTCGCCGCGCAGGCAGCCATTCGCGATGCCGTTAGGCACGTTGTGTTCGTGACAGCGCATCCCGAACACGCAACGCGCGCATTTGACGTCGCCGCCTTGGATTATCTCGTCAAGCCACTCACGACCGAACGCTTCAACGCCGCGCTCGATCGCGTTCGGCGAGCCGGCGGTGCCGATGCGAAGCCGCGGATCTTTCTCGGGACCCAGCAAGGCGGCGTGTCGCTGCCGATCGCGGACATCAGCTGGATCGAGGCCGACGGCGCATACGTTGTCGTGCACGCGGGAGGCAAGCGACACGTGCTGCGGGAGTCGCTCACTGAAATGCTCGAACGGTTAGGCAACCGCTTCACTCGCATTCATCGGTCGGCGGTCGTCAATCTGGATCGCGTACGTGCGACGAGGCGAGTTCGCGATGGACTCGAGATCGAGCTCGCCGATGGAACCCGCATCCCTGTCAGCCGGCGTCGCGTCCGGCAATTGATCTCGCGGCTTTCAGGCGATCTCCCAATCGCGCGCTAAAAGCTGAGCCATTTTGGTGCGCGTAAGCCTCGGCGTCCTCTGCGTTAAGCTTTGAGTGGATACGTGCGCCTAACGAGGAGTCAGCCTCGAAGCGGGATTACCTAACGCTTGCAGGCCGCCAGCGTGGCTTCGTATATCTCCTTGAGCCGGCTGACGTACGGTTTTGCGGTGAACGCCGCAACGATGCGCTGTCCAACGCACTCGCTGACGGCCGGTTTGTTACCCGCACCATGCGCCTGCTGCTTGGCCCAGGCTGGCGTGCGCATGTTGTCCACGCAGCTGCTGCAATCCAGCTTGTCAGTGAGCAGTGTCGCTAGCGGCTCGGGAGTGCCATCCGCTGTGTGCGCCATTCGATAGTTATAGACGGCGCGATGAACCTTCTGACAATCGAGCCCCCTATAGAGCGCTCTGTCCTGATTGCAGTACGAAAGCGCTTCCTGCGCATCCTTGGTGGCAAAGTCGCGCGCTTCCTGTGAGGGAGTTGCAGCAGGAGCGGCCGGACGCGCCTCGTTGGGCGCGTTAGGCTGGGCAGCCTGGCTGGTCGGCGCGGCAGCGGCGCTTAACTCCCAACCGGTCTCCACGACTTTCTTGTTCCCTGCTCGCGCACCCTGCACGTGAAAACTGTAATGCCGCAGCGCGCGGAAGCGTTGCATTCCTATCGCGCACGTCACCTCGCCCTTGAAACCATACTTGCCCGCGAGGAATTGGCTGAACGCGCGGTTCCAGTCGTACGTGGCCATCTGCCCTTTGAGGTCAAAGGGACCCGCCACGTACACGGTGCCAGTGGTGCCGGTGGTGGTGCAGTAGCCGCCATCCTGGGGGATCGTGACACCGCGCGGGACCTCCGATGTATCCGGCGCCCATGCCCACTCCAGCTCAACAACTCGCTTCCCTGTTTCGATTCCTGCCATGACTCGGCTTTTCTGCGCGCTACTCCCTCCCTGCGACATCTGACCTGCACAGTGTGCTGCCCGACTCGCATCCGCTTTGTAGTCGTATCGCCCCTTGAGGTATTGGTGGAACTCATTGGATATTGGCGCGAACACGTCCAGGCCTGGCTCTGGTCTGCCCATCTGCGTGTCGAAGACCTGGGTGACATAGATGACGGGCCCACTGAACTCGGACCAGCACACAGCGTGCATCGTAGTGCTTTGGGCGTTCGCGTTAGGCGTGGGCGGCGTTTGAGCGGCCGACGTGGCGGGCGGAGCGGACTGCGGCGTGGACGGCGTGGCAGATTTGTAAACCCAATCCGTCTCGACAACCGGTCGTCCCATCCGCTTCGCAGCTTGTGTTCGCCCCTTCACTCCGCCCTGCGCCTGCTCGAGTGAGGCGACTAGCGCGCAAGTGCTGGAGGCCGACCCCTTGGCACCGCCGTATTTCTGTTCGATGTAGGCGGAGAACGCTGCTCCGAACGTCACCATCGTGTAGTAGTTCTGTTCTCCGCGAGCATCCTTCTCGAACGGCGCGCTGAACCCAGCGCTGACGTACGTAGTGCCCCCCATGCTCGCAACGCAGGTTGCATGCGCGAGCGTCGCCGCCGGTTGCGCTACTGCGAGTCGGGCGCTGACGCTGAACGAGAAAACAGCAAATCCAAGCTGTAGGAGTCGGGTACTGCGACGCATAGGCTCCTCCCCTCGATGCGATCGTATTTGAGGGTGCCAATGTACGGCCTCTAGACACACGCGTAAGACGCGCGCCCTTGGTTGCATTGCGCACGTCGCCGGTCTAACCCGTCATCCTTGTCACTGTGGTGTCACGCCTAACGCGTTTGTCGGCGCGAGGTTGCCGAGAGGCGGCTGTCGTAGCCGACGGATGACGCCCGTCGGCATTGTCTTTGGGCACCGCTTGCAACCAAAGGCGACCAGTCGTCGCACGGGTCGTGGAGGCCATCTGTTGCCTGTCGGCATCGTGCGGGCAGCACAATGTCATCGATCA
Source organism: uncultured Gemmatimonadaceae bacterium (assembly GCA_967720205.1). Lineage (GTDB taxonomy): Bacteria > Gemmatimonadota > Gemmatimonadetes > Gemmatimonadales > Gemmatimonadaceae > DASYRX01. Next base: position 2,871 of record CBQVAZ010000401.1, read on the forward strand.
CCCCTGTCGCAGAATCAAGCGTCGCGGCACGCGCCTGGAGCGTGCCCGCCGAGCTGCCCTATTGGATTCTGAGGGTAGGCGCGGCGCTCTGTTTCATCGGGCACGGCGCCTTTGGATTCATCACAAAGGCCGCGTGGATTCCGTACTTCGCAGTCGGTGGCATTCCCGAGGCGTGGGCCTGGCGCTTGATGCCGCTCGTCGGCGCTGTGGACGTGACGGTAGGGATGATGGTGCTCTTCGCGCCCCGTCGCTTCGCGTTAGGCTACATGACGCTCTGGGCACTATGGACAGCGCTGCTCCGGCCACTGAGCGGCGAGCCATTTTTCGAAACGATCGAGCGTGCAGGTAACTATGGCGTCCCGTTCGCGCTGCTGTTGATGAGCGGCTGGCCGCGGAACCTGCGTGGTTGGTTCAGTGCCGTTCCTCCTGCTGCTGTGAGCGGTCAGTTTGCGCCCGACGGCCGACAGCTACGGACGATTCTGCAGGTGACGACTGTGCTTCTATTGGCCGGGCACGGCGCGTTAGGTGCGATCAGCGGCAAGTCGCTCTTTGCGACACACTACGCGGCCGTGGGCCTCCCCGAGGGATTGATGGCATCGATCGGCTGGTTGGAATTGGGACTCGCCGCCGTAATCGCCGTGCGACCGTTCACGTCGGTTCTGCTCTTCGCGGGCGCGTGGAAGCTGGCGACCGAATCGCTGTTCATCGCCGCGGGCGCACCCGTGTGGGAGCTCGTCGAACGTGCGGGAAGCTTCGCCGCGCCACTGGCGCTGACCTTGTTGATGCAGCGTGTTGCCGCAGCCGAGCGTGAGCCGCCTGGAAATGGCGCACGTGACACCTCAATGCCGACAGCGATGCCGAACTAGCGGGCAAGACGGCGTCTCAGCTCCACGAGGTTGCCATTTGTTGGATCGAGCTGCGCCACTCGGTCGATGTGCTGGCGCGCTTTCTCGAAGTCGCCGAGTGACAGCCTGCAGTCCGCGGCGCCGATGAGCGCAGTGATGCGGCCTCGCCCCTCGGGATAGACGTCGAGCCACGCTTCATAGATCGGCGCTGCACGGTCACACGCTTTATCACTGCGCAACTCGATCGCAGCGATCAGCGCTTGCGACTGCGTTGTATCGTACGCCTGGGGAAGCCTAACGATTCGGCGAAAGAGGGCGGCCGCCGAATCACCGCCCGCCGCACGCGCGGCGCGATA
>CBQVAZ010000402.1:0-4057 GCA_967720205.1 uncultured Gemmatimonadaceae bacterium
AGAGCCTTCGTTAGGCGATACAGGAATTCCTGCCCCTCATAGAACGCCTTGACGCTCATGCGCTCGTCGCGGCCGTGCGCGCGGGCATCGACGCTCGGATCGCTGAACAGACCTGACACGCCGAAGGCCGGCACGCCGAGCGCCCGGAAAAATCGCGAGTCCGTCGCGCCCGTGGACATCACGGGAATCACGGGAATGTCGCCGAAGAGATCGCGCGTGATCTGCTTGACCGGATCAATGACTTCCGGGATCAACGCGGACGGCGGCGACGCTGGTCGCTGCGAGCGAATGATCACCTGCACCGTCGTGTCGCCAATCACTCGCGTCAGCTCGGCGCGAACCTCGTCAGCAGTCTCAGTGGGATAGAGACGGCAATTGATGTTCGCCTCGGCGAGTTGCGGGAGCGCGTTTGTCGCGTGGCCTCCGCTCAGCATGGTCGCGACGCACGTCGTGCGCAGCATCGCATTGTAGCGGACGTCCTTGGCGACCGTCGCGGCAGCGCCCGCGTCGTTAGGATTCGCAACCAGCGTTTTCATGGCCCGACCTAACGCGGGCTCCTCGAGGTCAGCGGTCTTGCTGAAGAACTCGCGCGTGATGTCGTTCAGCTTGATCGTGAACGTGTGACGACCGACCTTGGACAGCGCGTCGGCGAGGGATGTAATGGCGTTGTCATCGCGCGGGACGGACGAATGGCCGCCTTTATTCGTCGCGCGCAACGTGAAGTTCGTCGTGATCTTCTCGCTCGCCTGCACCGAATTGAAGAGCGGCTTGCCGTCACGAAGCGTTCCGCCGCCGCCTTCGTTGATTACGAACGCCGCGTCGACTTTGTCTTTGTGATTCTTGAGGAGCCAATCGACGCCGTTGGCCGGCCCACTCTCTTCGTCAGCTGTGAGCGCGATGATGATGTCTCGGTCAGGGACATATCCTTCGCGCTTCATGCGAAACACGTTCGCGACGAAGATCGCGGCCATCGCTTTGTCGTCCGCCGTGCCGCGGCCGTAGTAATAGCCGTCGCGTTCCGTGAACACGAAGGGATCGAGATCGGCGGACCAGTCGCTCTTGAGCGCCTCCACGACATCGATGTGCGCCAGGAGCAGAATCGGCTTGCGCGCGTTAGGCGAAGCCTTGCCGCGGATGCGCGCGACGACGTTGTGCTTCTCTGGGCGCGGCCCTCCGACAAAGATGTCAGACTCCGGGATGCCAGCCTCTTTGAAGCGCTTGGCCATCGCCAGCGCAGCGGTCGTGATGTTGCCCGTCTCCACGCCCGTCTTGATCTCGATCAGCTCTTTATAGATGTCGAGAGCGACCTGCTGATTCGGTGTCAGCTTCCCCGGAGTGTGGATCGGCGTAGGCGGCTGAGCGCCGAGTGCCTGCGCGATCGCCAGCGACAAGGTCGAAACGAGAACAGCCCGTGTCATGCTATCGCTCCCGTCGTGGGTCGAGGATGGCGTCGATGCGATCCGCGACATCGAGCCAGTGCGCGCGAGTCACACCAGCGGTCGTTGCGGCCGCGGCTCGGCGTGCATCCGCTTGAATCGTTCGCAGCTCGCGCCGAGCGAGTGCAGGCAGGTCGCCGCGTTGCACGTTAGGCGCGAGCAAAAGCGACATTACGGGACCTTGTTGCTGCGGTGGTCCTCCGGCGCCGGCGGCGGCGGTTGGCGGTGGCGGCGGTGTGACGATCGCCCCGAGCCGCTCCAAGTGCACACGTTGCAGCATGCGACGGTTGGCGTCAGGCGCTGCCATACTCCCCCACACCGCGCGTCGCAAATCAGCGAGGTACTCGGCAGCGGGATAGGAGTTGGCTGCGTCGAACGTCTCGGCGTCGCTCAGTCGCGTTAGGCGACGCGCGTCGAGCAGCTGCGTGAGGACCGCTGCCTGACGATTCGAGACCGACGTGGGACCGAGCGGCGGGCCCAGTCGCGTGAGGATCGCGTCGGGCATGAGCCATTGCGGCGTGTCGAACGCATTGTCGCTCAAGAACTGCAGCGCCGCCTTCTGGCGCGCCTTTGGAACGACACGGAACACGGCACCGTCCTGGTCCGCGGACTTGAAGTCCACGTTCACGCCGCCGATGACCGTCGTCACGTGACCCATGTACAGACTCCACATGCCGAGCGTTTCGCTGTATAGCTCGTTGAGATCCTCGTAGTCTTCTCCAGCGCGCGTCGTCCATTCGACGAGTTTCGGAACCACGCGTTTGAGGTTGGCGATCGCAAACGACGATGCACGCACGGGGTCGTCGCCGACGTCTTCTGTTTGCGAGCGTGGATCGACGCCACCGATGCCCTGCGGTACGTAGCGGTAATGCGGCCAGCCGGTCTGCTTGGTGATCCAGTCGTTCAGCGTCGTGCGCTCGGCTTCCGGCGTTGCCGCGTTAGGCAATACGCGATAACCCCAGTTGATCACCCAGTCGTCGAAGGGACCCAAACGCCTGATGAAATCCTTGGGCTCGAGACCATCGCCGGGTTGTGCCACGTAGTTCTGGCGCGCGTAGTCCATGATCGTCGCCGAGACGCCGTACTTCTTGGCGAAGGACGGCTTGCGCAGTGAATCGACAGGGAACGAGCTGGAAGCGACCATATTATGCGGCAGTCCGATCGCGTGACCGACTTCGTGCGTGATCACCTTGCGCATCGTTTCGCCCATGAGGTCTTCGGGAATCTCGAGCGAGCGCGCTGACGGGTTCGCTGCGCCCGTTTCGATCATCAGGCGGTTGCGATACGAGCGCATGTGGTTGTGGTACCACGTAATGTCGCTCTCAATGATCTCACCGGTGCGCGGGTCGGATGTACTTGGACCGACGGCGTTGCGCACGAGACTCGCTGCCCACCTAACGACTGAGTAGCGGATGTCTTCCGGGTCCCACTCGGGATCTTCCTTCGGCGATGGCGGATCTTTGGCGAGGATGGCGTTCTTGAAGCCCGCCTTCTCGAAGGCGACTTGCCAGTCCTGCACGCCTTGGCGCACATAGGGTCGCCACTTGATCGGCGTCGCGGGATCGATGTAGTAGACGATCGGCTTGATCGGCTCGACAAGCTCACCGCGTGCGTATGCTGCAGGATCTTTGGGTTCGAGGCGCCAGCGGCGGATGAAGCTCTGTGATGCTGCCTTCTGCTCATCGAGCCCGTAGTTCACGCGCTCGATGCTGAAGATGCCGACGCGCGCATCTGCATAACGCGGCCGCATCGGTTCTTTTGGAAGCAACACGATCGACTGACTCATCTCGATCGTCATCGTGGAACCGCTGCGATCGGGGGGCGGCGGTTCCGCGGCGTCGTACGTCTGCGTATGGCGTACTTCGACGTTCAGTGGGAATGAGCGCACCGCGTTGATGTAGCTCCGCGCTGGATCGAGACGGCGCACTTGGTACTGACGGCGCTGCGCCGCCGTCATTCCTGAAATCGCGGGCGTGTCTCCGGCAAAGAAGTCCGTGACATCAAGGACGTAACTGGCGCTGTCGCGCGTGAACGCCTGAATCGGGAAGGCGGCGAGGATCGGTCCGACGTTGTTGTTGTGCACCGAGATCGCGATTGGCAGCGAGTCGTCGGCAACGGCATCGAAGGCGATCGCACGCAAGAGCACGCGATCCAGATGCCGTTCCCAGCGCACGACGCGTTCTTCGATCGACGTCCCCGCTGACGTGAAGCCTCCGAAGTTGGACGGCACGCCGGCCACGCGACTCACCAGCAGGAAGTCGCGCCTAACGAGCGAGTCGGGGACCTCGAAGAACCAGCGGTCCTCGACGCGATGGACCGTGATGCCGCCCGCGTCGGTGACTGCCTTGTCCGTGATGACCTGCGCGTAGGGCCTCGGCGCGCGACGTGGTTGCTGCTGCGCGGCGCCTTGCGGCGGTGGCTGCGTTCCCGACGGCGGAGGCTGTTGTTGCTGGCCTGCCAGCGGAAGAGCGGTCGTCGAAATAAGAGCCAACGCGGCGGCAGAGAAACGTCTAACTGGCATGCGCAACTCGGTCTCGAGGAAGACCAAATGTTGCCGCCTGTGCACTGGCTGGGCTAGCCGTCCCCTAGCGGGCCGCTCCGCGCAGCGCTGCCACTTTCTG
>CBQVAZ010000403.1:0-4055 GCA_967720205.1 uncultured Gemmatimonadaceae bacterium
TCGCGCGCCGCTCGGCGATTCACCTGGACAATTCGCGCCTGTTCGCCGCCGCCGAACGGGCGCGGACCGAAGCGGAACGCGCCAGCCAGGCGAAGAGCGAGTTTCTCGCCGTTATGAGCCACGAGCTGCGCACGCCGCTCAACGCGATCGCGGGCTACACCGAACTGCTGGAGATGGGCGTGCGTGGGCCTGTGACGGCGCAGCAGGTCGAGGATCTGCGCCGCATCAAGCAGAGCCAGCGTCACTTGTTAGGCCTCATCAACGAGCTGCTGAACTTTGCGCGGCTTGATGCGGGCGGCGTGCACTTCGATTTTCGCGACATCGCCGTGTCCGAATGCATCAGCGCGACGATTGCGCTCGTGGAACCGCAGGTGCGCAGTCACGGACTGCAGTTCGAGCCCCAGACGATCGATCCGTCCATCTTTGTGCACACGGACGCCGAAAAGCTGCGGCAGATCCTGCTCAATCTCTTCAGCAACGCCATCAAGTACACACCGCGCGGCGGATTCATTCGCGTGCTCGTCGAGGTCGACAGCGAGCGCGTGCGCGTGCAAGTCGCGGACACAGGTGCCGGCATTCCGGCCGACAAGCTGGAGACGATCTTCGAGCCTTTCGTGCAGGTGAATCGCACACTGAGCACGGCGAACGACGGCGTGGGGCTGGGACTCGCGATCAGCCGCGATCTCGCCCGCGCGATGGGGGGCGACCTCACCGTGGAGAGCCGCCTGACGAGCGGCTCGACGTTCACCGTGCATCTCAAGCGCGCGGCCGCGGTGAGTGATGGAGCTGCTCGTTAGGTGACGGCGCCTGCCGCCCAGCGTTCCGTCACTTTTGTTCCCAAGCTCCTAACGAGCCTCAAGGGGTACGACCGACATCACTTCGCCGCCGATCTGATGGCAGGTACGATCGTCGGTATTGTCGCGCTGCCTCTGGCTATCGCGTTCGCCATCGCGAGCGGCGTGTCGCCCGAGCGGGGGCTCATCACGGCGATCGTTGCGGGTTTCCTGATCTCGGCACTCGGGGGCTCGCGCGTGCAGATCGGCGGGCCGACGGGTGCTTTCGTCGTAATCGTGTACGGGATCGTTCAGCGCCATGGACTGCAGGGTCTGACCATAGCGACGCTCATGGCGGGCGGGTTGCTGATCCTGATGGGGATCGCGCGCCTGGGGCAGATCATCAAGTTCATTCCGCATCCTGTTGTCACCGGCTTCACCAGCGGCATTGCCGTGGTGATTTTTTCGAGCCAGGTAAAGGACTTTCTAGGGCTGCGGATGGGCGACGTGCCCGCGGGCTTTCTTCAAAAGTGGGCCGCGTTCGGCCAGAACCTAACGAGTGTGAGTCCTTGGGCACTGGCCATCGCGGCCTTGTCGCTCGCGATCATCATCCTCTGGCCGCTCGTGAGTCGTCGTTTGCCAGGCGCGTTCGTCGCGATCGTGCTCGCCGCGGTCCTTGTCAGGGTCTTCGACCTGCCCGTCGATACCGTCAGCTCGCGCTTCGGTGAATTGCGCGCTACACTCCCACGGCCCGTGTTCCCAGCGCTCTCGCTCGATCAGACGCTGCTTCTCGTCGGGCCGGCATTCAGCATTGCGCTGTTAGGCGCCATCGAATCGCTGCTTTCCGCCGTCGTCGCCGACGGCATGATCGGATCGCGGCACCGCTCCAACATGGAGCTGGTCGCGCAGGGTATCGCGAACCTCGCCTCGCCGCTTTTCGGCGGAATCCCGGCAACCGGCGCGATCGCGCGCACGGCGACGAACGTCAAGAACGGCGGGCGCACTCCGGTGGCCGGCATCACGCACGCCGTCGTACTGCTGCTCATCACCGTACTGTTCGGCCGATGGGCCGGGCTGATTCCGCTTCCCGCGCTCGCGGCGATTCTGGTCGTCGTGGCTTATCACATGAGCGAGTGGCGGACCTTCCACGCGGAATTGCACGCGCCCAAGGGCGACGTCGCGGTCCTCATTGCGGTCTTCGCGCTCACGGTGCTGGTGGACCTAACGGTCGCGATTCAAGTAGGCATGGTCCTCGCATCGTTCCTATTCATGCAGCGCATGGCGGAAGTCACAAACGTCACCGCCGTAACGAAGGAGCTGCGTGAACGCACGGGCGATGACCCTGACGACGAGGCGGCAAACGTCCGCGTGATTCCAGATGGCATCGAGATCTACGAGATCTCCGGCGCGTTCTTCTTTGGCGCGGCGGAGACTTTCAAGGACACGTTAGGCTTTGTGGCGAAGAAACCGAAGGTGCTGATCCTGCGCATGCGCGATGTGTCACTGCTGGATTCCACCGGCGTGCGGGCGCTCCGCGATGTCGTTCATCGCAGCAAGAAGGAAAACGCGCTCGTGATCGTATCCGAAGTCCATGCGCAGCCGGCCATTGTGCTCGAGCGATCAACCCTCAAACAGGAACTCGGCGCAGAGAATGTCGTTATGACGCTGGAAGATGCGCTGGCTCGTGCGCGCGCGTACCTCGCGACTCGCCTTCCTACGCCCCCGATGGGAACGTCGGTTGGCGGGCCAGCCTAGTCGACTCGCGCGCCGTCGCCTTTCACGCGACCCAGTAACCGCAACAAGCCATCGAGGATAGTAAGAGGATGTGGTGGGCACCCGGGTATGCACAGATCGACGGGAATCGATTCCGGAAGTCCCATGACTTCGGGACTGCCGCGAAAGGGTCCGCCGCTCAAGGCGCAAGCACCGACGGCGATCACGAGTCGGGGATCGGGCACAGCCGCATAGGTCGCCTCGAGCGCGTAGCTCATGTTGCGGTTCATCATGCCCGTAATGACGATGCCGTCGGCATGACGCGGCGACGCAACGAATTCGACACCGAAGCGCGCGAGATCGAACACCACGTTACCTAACGCGACCAGCTCACCTTCGCAGCCATTGCAGCTTCCCACGACGACCGAGCGAAGTCGCAAGGAACGACCGAAGAGGCGCATGGTCCGTTCATCGAGCGCCTTCGCCAATTGTACCTCGCCCGTTGCCGTACGGAGCGCATCGGCGGACGATGTTGCCATGCGATGATCGCGGCTGAACCTAACGCCGCAGCCTGTAGAGCCGACAGCCTCCTCCGGCGCAAAGAGGCAGGCACCGAGATCGAGCTCCGCCCGTCCGTCAACGCCTTCGCGGATGAGCGCCGTTGGGCTGTCGTCGCGACCAGAGGGGCAGCGCCCGGCATCGCAACCGCCGCATTCGAGCAAGGGTCGGCCGCGAAAGCGCTCCGGGAAGACGACGGCCCCGCCGGGAAACGCGATCGTTTGCGTTCCTTGCTCGAGCCGCGTGCGGATGAACTTGAACATCGTAGCGCCTAACGCGGAAGCGAGCTAGAGATCATGGCCGGCGTATGAAAGGTTGAAGCTTTTGTTGCACAACGGAAAGTCGGAGATCTGATTCCCCGGCATTGCGAGAGCCAGCGCATCCCAGTTGTGAAAGGAGGCATCCACGACTTTGTGGCGTCGCACCGCCCCATCGTCGCCGGTCAGAACGACGTGCGCCACTTCACCGCGCCACCCTTCCTCGAGCGCGACCACCAGTTCGTTCGGGCGGAGCAAGCCGCACTCCGCGCGCAACGCGCCTCGTGGCAGGGCCGCCACCTGCTCTCTAACGAACTCCAGCGACCGCTGGATCTCCACCCAACGCACGAGTGCGCGGGCGAAGACGTCACCTGCCCAGGCCGTAGCTACCGGGATCTGTGCAAATCGGAACGCCCCGTAAGGGTGATTGAACCTCACGTCGCGGTGCACGTCGCACGCGCGAGCAACTGGGCCCACAAACCCGTGCGTTAGGCAACCTTCACGAGTGACGACGCCGACGTCTTCCAAACGCGACTGTACGGATGCCGTTCCGAAGAACAGTTCAGCCACCGGCCGCAGTTCGTCTTCCAGACGCTTCACTCGCCGATCGATCTCGTGCCCAATCTCCGGAGTGATGTCGAACGCCACTCCACCGGGTCGCACGAGTCCGCGACCATAACGATTGCCCGAAATCGTCATGAGCAGGTTGAGGCACTCGCCGCGCAGACGGCCGAAGTACGCAGCTGCGGGCTGG
>CBQVAZ010000404.1:0-4054 GCA_967720205.1 uncultured Gemmatimonadaceae bacterium
CAATACGATGTACGACGTGTCGCCGGACGGGCAGCGGTTCGTGCTTGTCCAGCAGTCTCAGGACCAGCACTGACCCGTCAGGTGTGCCTCGGCCGGCGTGGGCTGCAACGCCATGATATTCCCGACGAAGCCTAACGAGGAGATTCCTTCACGCATCGCACGGCGAACGCCCTCTGCTTCTCGCCGTCGTTATGGCGATTGAGATAGCCCGCCTGGCCAAAGTTGTAGAGCCATGCAGTAGCTGAATCGCTTTCTGATGCTGTCCAGTAGAATCCGTGTGCTTCGAGCCGTGCGTAGTGGCCATCGACGGTACGGCCGCCACTGAACAGGATATTGAAGCCGGAGCTGCCGCCTAACAGGAGCTCCTTGAACGCTGCCTTCCCACCGTCGTCTGAATCGTCACGCACTCCACCATAGTGCTTCGCCAGCTGCCGCCATTCGTCGTTTGTCGGTAATCGCCATCCGTCTCCGAGGGACTGACATCCTCGCTGAGCCGATTCCCAGGTATACAAACGGCCATATCGACGGCAATTCAGTTCCGCATCTTCGTAACAATAGGACTGGGCAATATTGACGTTCAGGTTTTCCGTCAACCACTGCTTGCCGTCCGACATTTGTTGTGAAGAGTAGAGTACGCCGGGCACTCGTTGGTCGTTCACTGAACGCTGCTTGAAGCAAGAAGCGCAAACGAATCCGACCGCGATACTCAGCATGACTGTGACGATTCGACGTGGAAACGCTGTCATCTAGGTCTCACGCGACGCATACCGTCGGTAGAAGCCGTGAACAAACGCCTTGATCATGTCCGCCTAACGGCGCGTCGGCACCAGTTGCTTGTTAGGCGGCATACAGAAATGCATCAGGAGCCAGGGGGGGCGGTAACGTGCAGACTTGCCGCAAGACGCTGCGCAACAAGCTTTGTGTAATGAACGGACAGATAGCGCATGGTGTCTTCAACGTTGCGATCACGCCAAGTGGCGGGAACTTTAGTTCTCCGCGCATGAACCAGCTCATTTCGTAGCTCGTTCATGTCATCAAAGGCGGCGATGTCTGCATGCGCGCTGTCCGCACTCCTCGCGTGAGCCAAGCGAGTAAAGCGAAGCCGAAGCGATGGCCTAAGCGTTCTTCCTTTCATCACGTTTAGGAGCTCGCGCAATTTGGTAGTGTTCGAGCCGGCGTACTGGCCGGTTAAGTCCTCAAGCAACTGATACGACTCCACTAGGTCCGGCTCTGCATGCCCGTCCGCGCATTGAACCAAAGCCTCCATCATCTGGAAGTAGACAACGAAGCGCTCGTTCGAGCCGATGGGCAGATCGCCAAGGGATAAGAACCATTCGAGAGCAAGAGTCAGTGCTCGGCGGTTGTCATCCTGCGCACCAGCGATGTGAACAAGTGCCGGCGCTGCAGCGTTCATGACCTCATTGGCCCTCTGCTCATTGAAGACGACGCATGGCACGACAATTCGGCTTACAGCTATGTTCGCCACTTGCGCATACTTATCACCGCTCCACCAATACGCATGCCCGGTCCGCCGCAGCTCCGGGTGTTGTCGCTCCACTGTCAGACCAACGAGGCCGGACGCAAGCAGCCCCACGTCAAACAGCTCACGGTCGATTGCCGCGCCTAACGCGGCTTCAACGCTGGCGACGCTCTTGCCTTCGGATGCTACGAATTCTTGAAGAAGCGCGTCTTCGAGTTCGTACTGCCGGGTAACCAGAACCTGAAGCCATGAACCACGAGGGTCTTCTGGGCGCAGCAGCGTAGCATTTCTGCTTGACGGGGATGCATCCCCTTCAACTCCAAACCAGTTTTGCGTCGGATAGTTGATCGGCAGCACGAGCGCGACTTCGACACGAAGACGAGCGTCGTCAACGAGGGGCTCAACCGTGCCTCCGAGTCTAACATTCAGATCCAGTCCTTCCGGAGGCTCGACGTCTACGCCGTGAGCGCGGATATAACCAACCCAGCCGCCTCGAATACTGCCCATTTTTTCATCCGTGCGGGATGGACGTTGTATGCTGCAATTCTGCTGCGCCGCATATCAACAGATGCGCACATGGCGCAGCACATGTGCGCCATCGATTGGAGTCTGGGGCGTCGGCAGCAATTACGATGTTAGGCGACCTCTTCCCAAATCGTTGAGTTGTTCAGCAATCCGCCTACAAGTCGATATGTGATTAATCGTGCTGCCTCTACCAAATCGTGATCTCTCATATTTGTCACGGTTTTTCGGCCATGGAACAGGTTGCACCGTACGAGATAGACCGCACTCAGCACTTGGCATAGATCAGTGGTATCCGCAATGCGCTCGACCCGGTTCGACAGGAAGTTGTACACACCGTTCTGTGCCAGCACCGCAATTGAGTGCTGGTAGTCGGAGAGCGCTAACGCTGATCGATGAATGTCTATGGCAGGCGGCCACGAGCCTACCGCGCGAACCTGCTTTCGCTCGCTGTCTTGATTGCCAAAGAGGAGGGCGTACAAAGCGTTGAAGGCAATCCATACGGTGATAAAACTCGAGAATTGGCCCTGGCCAATCAGACCTCCAACGGACGCGGTGAACCATTCGCGTGCGATATGCAACACTTCATCGGTTTCTGGAGTCGGCATGGAGCGTGAGTGCGAGGGTCGCCTAACGGGATGCAATTCTGTTGGGCGGCATATCAACGGATGTTGCCGTGGCTAAGAGACACGGCAGCAATCCACCCGAGTCTGCGGCGTCTGCATCAATTGCTTATTAGACAGCGCGCTGAAGACACCACGGATGTGACTAGGCGAAAGCGCAGCGGACTCACGTTAGGCGTTATGGCGTTTGCTTCAGAAGAAACGTAACGATGTTACCTACGACCCCAACCACGAGCTCCACTTCCTCTCGCTTCAACACTGCTCCCTCGCGGCCGTGACGAGCCATCTCCGAAGCAAAGCCCCACATTTTCTCGACGGCTGTATCGAGCGGTTTCGGAAGTAGCTTTGGATACTTGCTAATTATTGCGCCAAGCGTGGGGTTAGCGTCTCCGACTATAATGTCGCGCCACTGCCTCTAGCGCGGCCATTGCATGCTGGACGGCCCCAGTGAGATCGGGATCGGGCCGCCGCGACAAATCAAGCAGTGCCTCGTGAATTTCTTGATGCGCTCTTGGAAGTCGGTTCTGTGTCGCTTCACGTGCCGACTCTAAACTTGCTTCAAAAGACTCGGGTCCGCGCACCTCAATCTTGCCATCCACCAATTGCCAGCCGATCCCATTGGCTACGAAGAACTGGTTGATCTCACGATCAAATATCTCCACAAAATCCCGGTGCTGCTGCTCGATATGATTGTGGAGGGCCTCAATGTAGTCGTAGACGTAGTACCACTCGCACTGCAGCAGCAGGTCCTGAACCTCGTACCAAATGTTTGGATACTCGGACCAGTTGTTTGATTCGGGCAACACACGGAGGATCTTCGTTAGGATGCTCCGCTGTGGCGACGGAGACACGCCAGCTTCGCGGGCAATTTGCAGGACCGCCTCTCGCAACTCGCGCGGTGCGTCATCGCGCACGCGAATCTCATCGGCCTTCGGGCGGATTCCACGGCGAGCGGAAAACCTCTCAGTAGGGCTCATTATGGGGATCAACCCACGAAATAGCGTGCTCTAACTCTTAGGGGGTGCGGCGAGGATCGCCGCCAGAAAGAGCAAAGACGTGTTTATGTGGACACTCCTCGCATCACTCCAACACACAATACATCTCCCGTGAGAATAGGTCGCAGCCAATAACACAGTTAGGCAAGGAGTGGTTCGCATCATAGGAACTATTGGTGGGCGGCAAGCGTGCACAATCACAATGGACGCTGCGACTACCGGCAAATGCTGGAACTCGCACCTCACTCAGTTCGTTCTGTCACTAGACTGTTAGGTGTTTGAGATGAAAGTCTGTGTGCATCTGGAAGTGATGCACCACTGACAGAATCTTGTCGTCATTGTACAGACCACCAGTGATTATCGCGCAGATCGGCTGCGGCTTGAGCTGAACAGGCGGCTGATTTGCAGCTGCGGCAGCAGCCGCAGCACCACCA
>CBQVAZ010000405.1:0-4051 GCA_967720205.1 uncultured Gemmatimonadaceae bacterium
GATCTCATTTACCCGGGCCAGCAGCTCACCATCCCCGAACGCTGAACACAGCGAAGAGGACCACTATGCACACTCAATTCAGAGCGCGGCTCGTCGTACTCGCCTCGCTATCCCTGCTTGTTGCCGCAGCGTGCGCGAAGCGCGAAGACACGTCGCGCGTCGACACGGCTGCCGGCGTCGTCGCTAACGACGTTGCGGTCTCGGACGTCGACATCGGTCGCCACATCGGAATGGACAAGAAAGTCACTGACAAAACCGACGATTTCGCGCGAACCGATACCGTGTACGCCGTGGTTTCGACGTCTGGCTCCTCGCCGTCGGCGACGCTGCACGCCAAGTGGACGTATCAGGACGGTCAGGTCGTCGACGAATCCTCTGAAACGATCGCGCCATCTGGCCCAGCCGTGACTGAATTCCACATCAGCAAGCCTGGCGGGCTGCCGGCAGGGAAGTACAAGGTCGAGATCATGCTGAACGGGAATCCGGCGGGGTCGAAAGATTTCGCGGTGAAGTAGGTTGACCGAAGCGCAGCTTGGAGTCTGCAGTAGTGAGATTTAGTAGTCAGCGCTTCACTGATACTGAGTACCGAGCACATTACTGCGGACTCCAAGCTTATTGTCGTTAGTCGTTGCAGTCTTGGGTTGACATCCGGCGCTACGTGGGTACACTTCGCGCGCATGACGACCGCACCGACAGTCCGCGTTAGGCGCTTGGCCCACGGCCTCGAGACGCCGTTGCCGGCAACAGCCACTCCAGGTTCCGCCGGCCATGATGTGTGTTCGGCGGAGGAGGACTTCGTGCTCGAACCGGGCGCGCGGCGCGCCGTCGGCACGGGCCTCGTCTTCGAGCTCCCGTTAGGCATCGAAATGCAGGTGCGGCCGCGCTCCGGCCTGGCGCTCAAGCACGGGATCACCGTGCCTAACGCGCCTGGCACGATCGACTCCGATTATCGCGGCGAGCTCAAGGTCATCATGCAGAACAACGGCGCAGAGCCCGTCGAAATTCGCCGCGGCGACCGCATCGCACAGCTCGTCTTCGCGCGCTATGAGCGACCCATGATCGACGAGGCGAGCGACCTGAGCGAGACAGCACGAGGCGCCGGCGGATTTGGGAGCACCGGGCGCTGAACTGCGCAAAAACAAGCGCCCAGCCCTCGCAGTCTCACAAAAGTGCACCGAGACGTGACGCTCGGCACAGCTATTCGTCCAAGAGAGCGAGTGAAGCGACACGCCGTAGGTCGTGAATTGGCAACGTCTTGTCCACTTCGGACCCTTCGGCTAGGTTTCGCCCGCGCGACCGCTCGACCCTAACCGACTGTCACTTTCGCACCTCGGCCCCGGGTGCGGCTCAACACAGATCCCCATTAAATGCGCTGGCCTTTCTTCAAGAAAGGGTCGCTGTTCTACGCCAACGCGATTGCCGTCGACCTCGGAACGGCAAACACGCTTGTCTACGTCAAGGGTGAAGGGATCGTACTGAACGAGCCCTCGGTCGTCGCGCTCGACCGCGAGACAAAGCAAATCAAGGGAGTTGGGCTCGAGGCCAAGCGGATGTTGGGGCGCACGCCCGACGGCGTTTTGGCTGTACGGCCCATGAAGGACGGGGTCATCGCCGACTTCGACGTGACCGAGAAGATGCTGCGCTACTTCCTCGCGCTTATCATCGAGAATCGCTTCTTCAAGGTGAAGCCCCGCGTGATCGTGTGCGTGCCGTCGGGCATTACCGAGGTTGAGAAGCGCGCCGTGCGCGACTCCGCGTTAGGTGCAGGCGCCAAGGAAGTCTTCATGGTCGCCGAACCGATGGCGGCGGCGATCGGCGTCGGTCTCCCTGTCGAGACGCCCACGGGCAACATGGTGATCGACATCGGCGGCGGCACGACGGAAATCGCCGTCATCGCGCTCTCCGGCATCGTCAGCGACACCTCGATTCGCACAGGGGGCGATGAGCTGGACACCGCGATCGTCCAGTTCATGCGCAAGAACTACAACCTGTTGATTGGCGAACCGACGGCCGAGCAGATCAAGATTCAGATCGGTTCAGCAGCACCGGTGGGCGAGGAGCGCGAAATGGAAGTGAAAGGTCGTGACCTGGTATCCGGCATTCCCAAGACCGTGCGCGTGCACTCCACAGAAATCCGCGAAGCTATCCAGGAGCCGATCCAGCAGATCGTGGATGCGGTGAAACGCGCGCTGGAAATCACCCCCCCCGAGCTGGCGAGCGATATCGTCGATCGCGGCATCGTCATGACCGGCGGTGGGGCATTGATTCGCGGACTCGACATCGTCCTGCACCAAGAGACCGGACTCCCCATCCATGTGGACGAGGATCCGCTCACTTGTGTGGTGCGCGGTTGTGGGCGCATCCTCGACGATGAAGAGAAGTACTGGTCGGTCTTGAGCCGATAGGGAGAATCGATGGCTCGTGCAGTCCGAGCGAGCTCGCGCGCAGACACGGTGATCCTCGTGGCATGCGTGCTCGCGTCGGGACTGCTCACGATCCTGCCATCTACGGCGCGAGATCAGGTTGCTAGCGTACTGCGCGAGACCGTGGTTCAGCCGGTTCTTGCGCTACAGCGCACAGCGGAACGCGGCCGCAACGCCATCGTGGAGCGTGAAGGCCTCGCCAGGCGTCTCGACAGCCTCACGCTAGCCAGCGCGCGTCTGCGCGAGCTGGAGCTGGAGAATCAACGCCTGCGCCGCATGGTCGGGTTAGGCGAAGGTCTGCGTACCGGTTTCGTCGTCGCCGAGGTCGTGCACACGCAGTCGTTAGGAGACGAGCATACTGTCACGCTTACAGCGGGTAGGAATCAGGGGGTCACGCAACGATCGATCGTCGTCGCACCGGACGGTGTCGTCGGTATGGTCACGACTGTCGACGCATCGTCGAGTCTCGCGATCCTGTGGACGCATCCGGACTTTCGCGTGAGCGCCCAGTCGATCGGCAGCAACGTGTTAGGCATCGTGCGACCGCATGTCGGCGGGGAAGGCGAGCGCTATCTGTTGGAGCTCACCGGTGTGGCGTTCCGCGATTCACTCAACCCGGGAACACTCATCGTCAGCTCCGGACTCGGCGGCCGCTATCCAGCCGGAATCCCCGTGGGAACGGTCATCGGAGAGGTCAAAACGTCGGAGGGTTGGGCGCGGACCTACGTGGTGCGCCCGGCTGTGAAGCCACAGGACGTCACGACAGTCATGGTCGTGCAGCCCGAACGGTTGGGTAACGGCGTCGCGAACGTGTGGCCCAAGCCGGCCGATACAGCGTCACGCGTCGTGCGCGACAGCTCGGCGCGCGCGGACAGCCTGAGCCGCGCTGCCGCAGTGGCAAAAGCCGACTCCCTCGTGAGGGCCCGCTTGCGTTCGGCGGACACGCCAAAGACAAGCATCATTCCGCCGAAGCCACCGCCGCTATGAGTTGGCGTCGAGCAGTCGCTCTCATCGTGGCGTTTCTGATCCTCGTCACGCTGCACTACACCGTCCGGCCGCTGCTTGGGTGGCGCGCGTCGATCGACTTTCTGGTGATCGCGGTGCTGCTCCTCTCGGTGCGCATGCGACCGGGGGCGGCAGCGGCGCTCGGATTCCTCACAGGCCTTGTCAGCGATTCGCTCACGCCAGCTACGTTAGGCGCCGGAGCGCTGGCGATGAGCGTGGTCGGCTTCGCTGCTTCTTGGCTGCGCGCCGTGATTTTCGCCGACAATGTGGCGTTGCACGCCTTCTTCTTCTTCATTGGGAAGTGGGCCTTTGATCTGATCTACCTGGTCATCGCTCGCGGCGCTCCTCCATTAGAGTTATTGGCGCAGGCGGGTGTGTGGTCGCCGCTATCGGCCGCACTTACCGCGACTGCCGGTGTATTCGTGATGCTCGCGTATCGCATGACGCTCGACCCCCAACACGCATGAGCTTTCATCCGAACGATGTTCAGCGGCGCGCGCGGATGGCGAGCGGGTTCATCGCAATCGCGATCGCCTGGCTCACGATGTCGTTTTTCCGAGCGCAGGTAGTGCAGAACGAGGAGTATTCGCTGCAGTCCACCAAGAATCGTCTGCGCGAAATCC
>CBQVAZ010000406.1:0-4050 GCA_967720205.1 uncultured Gemmatimonadaceae bacterium
ATGTGAAAGTCATCGTGCAGGGTGGGAAGCGCATCAAATGAGCACGGTCGAGCGCACGGTCGTGGGGCGAAAGACGCCTGGAGACGGAAAGCTCGAGATCTCAGCGGCGCTTGCGCGCGCGCTTGGTGGAGATGGAGCGCCGATTCAGGTACGGCTGGCGAGCGACGAGCTCGGAGGGAGTGTCGAGATAATGGAATGCACGTGCGCCAAGGCAGGTGCGTCCGGAAAACACGAGCATCACTTCGTGCAGTGCGACGCGTTCCGAGGTCTCCACGTGGGCACAGAACTGGTCCTGCGCGCCGAACCAGCCCAGCTCGAAGTCGCCCAGGTCTGATCCGGCGCCGCAGCCGGGCCGCGGCCGGGGTCAGACTCCGTTATGCAGCATTGAGACACGCTCCTGCCGCCATTCAGCTTTTGCGGGCGGACGGCGCCTGCTAGGTGTCCCACTTTGACCAATTGGAGTCTGACCCCGCTTTGGGGTCTGACCCCGCTGGGTGGCCTTGAAAATGCGCTTAGGGGGTTGAGCAGTGCTGTGCCGGCTAGCGTTTGCAATACGCTAAGACCGGCTCTCAGGCGAGTTCTTTAACCCTAAGCCACATAGGCCGTTGCAGGTCGACACCTCGCGTCGTTCAGAGGCCGCGGGAGCGGCAGGGCATACCGATCAGGATACGGTCCGCGTCCTGGGGCCGATGCGGCTGCGCTACGACGAGTTGCTTACTCCCGCAGCCCTCGAGTTCGTCGCCGAGCTGGAGCGCCGATTCGGGCCCGAAATAGACCGCTTACTCGCGGCGCGTCGGACTCGGCTCGCTCGCTTGCGTGACGGCGAGCAGCTCGGCTTCCGAGCGGAGACGCAGCGGATACGCGAAGGCGACTGGCACGTCGCCCCGGCACCGAAGGACCTAACGCGACGCATCGTCGAGATCACCGGTCCGACCGACAGGAAGATGGTCATCAACGCCCTCAACTCTGGGGCGGATGTGTTCATGGCGGACTTCGAGGACGCCACATCGCCCACTTGGGACAACCTCGTGCAAGGTCAGATCAATGTGCGCGACGCGGTGCGCCGCGAGATCACCTTCGACGATCCAGCTAGCGGCAAGTCGTATCGCCTCGGTGAGAAGCGTGCCACGCTCATCATCCGGCCGCGCGGCCTGCATCTCAAGGAATCGCACGTCCTCGTAAACGCGAAGCCGCTTCACGCATCGCTCTTCGATTTCGGCCTCGCGTTCTTTCACAACGCCGCCGAGCTGATCGCGCGCGGCAGTGGGCCCTACTACTACCTGCCCAAGCTCGAGTCACACCGAGAGGCAGCGCTGTGGAACGATGTCTTTGTCGCGGCGCAGTCGGCGTTAGGTATCGCGCGGGGGACGATTCGAGCGACCGTATTGATCGAGACGCTTCCCGCTGCGTTCGAGATGGAAGAGATCCTTTTTGCGTTGCGCGAGCACGCCGCCGGTCTCAACTGCGGCCGATGGGACTACATCTTCAGCCATATCAAAACGCGACGGCACGACCCTAACGCGATCTTTCCCGATCGCGCGCAGGTCGGGATGACGCAGCCGTTCATGCGCGCCTACACGCAGCTCGCGATCAAGACCTGTCACAAGCGCGGCGCCTTCGCGATGGGTGGGATGTCAGCCTACATCCCGACGCGCGACCCGGAAACGAATGAGAAGGCATTCGCGCAGGTGCGCGCCGACAAGGATCGCGAGGCCGGCGACGGTCACGACGGCACCTGGGTGGCCCACCCTGGCCTGGTGAACGTCGCGCGTGAGGCCTTTGCCTCGCGCCTCGCGCCGGGCGCCTCGAACCAACTCGGCGTCATGCGTGACGACGTGGAGGCCTCTGCCGCCGACATGCTGCAAGCTCCAAACGGCGCGCGCACGGAAGCCGGTTTACGCCACAACGCGCGCGTCGGCATTCAGTACATCGAGGCGTGGCTGCGCGGCGTCGGCGCCGTTCCGCTCTACAACCTGATGGAAGACGCGGCGACGGCGGAGATCTCGCGCTCGCAGATGTGGCAATGGCTGCGCTGGGGTGTGGCGCTGGAGGACGGCCGCCGAGTGACGCCCGAGCTTGTGGACCAGACAATCGCCGATGAGATGCGCGTAATCGCTCAGGAGGTCGGCGAGGAACGCATGGAAAGCGGGCGTTTTGACGAAGCGCGCGAGCTATTCGCTGGCCTCGTTTTCGCACAAGAAATCCCCGAGTTCCTAACGACGATCGCGTACGACCGCATCACAACTACCGACTCCAACCCAGTGAGTACGATATGAGCCGCGCCACCCCTGCCCGAGTGATTGCCTTCCCCGCCGATAAGCAGAACGGCGCGGATCCAGCCGTCGAGCGGCCCTTGGGTCGTTCAGACGTGCCGGCCGATCGCTGGGAAGGGATTGTACGTCCCTACTCCGCCGAAGACGTGAAACGGCTACAGAGCACCATTCGGGTTAAGCACACGCTCGCCGAAGTCGGTGCCGCTCGCCTTTGGGAGCTGCTCACGACGCGGGACTATGTGAACGCGTTAGGCGCCCTCACTGGGAACATGGCGGTTCAGCAGGTGAAGGCCGGGCTGGAGGCGATCTACTTGAGCGGCTGGCAGGTCGCCGCGGACGCGAACCTGGCTGGTCAGACGTATCCGGACCAGAGCCTGTATCCGGCGAACAGCGTTCCTGCCGTCGTTAGGCGCATCAACGCCGCCCTGCTCAGGGCCGACGAGATCGAGAACGCCGAAGGCAAAGGTGGCGCGCGCTACTGGCTCGCTCCGATCGTCGCCGATGCAGAGGCAGGGTTTGGCGGGCCGCTCAACGCGTTCGAGCTCATGAAGGCGATGATCGAGGCCGGCGCGTCCGGCGTGCACTTCGAAGATCAGCTCTCGTCCGAGAAGAAGTGTGGGCATCTGGGCGGCAAGGTGCTGATCCCGACCGGCCAGTTTATTCGTACTCTGATCGCGGCCAGACTTGCAGCAGACGTCAGTGATGTGGCCGCGATCATTGTCGCGCGCACCGACGCCGACAGCGCTCGGCTCCTAACGAGTGACGTCGACGAGCGTGATGGACCGTTCCTCACCGGGACACGCACGCCGGAGGGCTTCTACGGGATCACGGGCGGGCCGGACATGGCGATCGCGCGCGGGCTGGCGTACGCGCCGCATGCTGATCTTATCTGGTGTGAGACGTCGACGCCCGATCTCGCCGAAGCGCGCAAGTTTGCGGAGGCCATCCGCGCGAAGTATCCGCGCAAGATGCTGGCGTACAACTGCTCGCCGTCGTTCAACTGGAAGAAGAAACTGGACTCCCATACGATCGCCAGATTCCAACGCGAATTAGGGGCAATGGGGTACAAATTCCAATTCGTGACGCTTGCTGGCTTCCACGCGCTCAATCACGCGATGTTCCAGCTCGCGCGCGACTATAAGGAGCGCGGGATGGCGGCGTATGCTGAGCTGCAGGAGGCGGAGTTCGCGGCGGAGCAGTACGGCTATACGGCCACCAAGCACCAGCGCGAGGTCGGCACCGGGTACTTCGATGAAGTGATGCAAGTGATCACCGGCGGCTCGGCCAGCACGCTCGCGTTAGGCGGATCCACCGAGAAGGCGCAGTTCCACTAGACCACGCCGCGGGATGAACGCTAGGTCGGCTTCGCTCCTGACAAGCCGACCTTCTCTACTGCGCACTTGAACGCATGCAGCACGCAGCGTAGTCCGCCGTTCTCGCGAATCTCCAACGGCCGAAGACCTGTGTAGCGGCGCAGCATGTTGCGCAGCGACGTGGATGAGGGGAAATCCGCGAGCATCGCGACTTGTGTCACCGAGCGACCAGGATCCTCGAGCAAGCGCGCGCACACCATTAGGCGACACCAAGAAATGATCGCTTCGGGCGGCGGGAAGCTCGCGGCGCGTGTCCAGTCCGCGAGCGTCTTGCGACTCACGCCTAACTCCCTCGCCAGCTCGCGCACTGTGAGCGCGCGACGTCCACGCTCGAGACACGCGCGCATGAGATTGAGCACAGGATGAGGCGGACCCGTCCATAACTGCTCGATGACGTAGCCCGC
>CBQVAZ010000407.1:0-4040 GCA_967720205.1 uncultured Gemmatimonadaceae bacterium
TCGTTGTGACCGGCCTCGTCGTGCTCATCGCGAGTGCGGCTCCGGCACGCCGCGCGGGTAACACGCAGCCAGGCGCCGTGCTGCACGAGGGCTGAGACCAGAAGCTCCATCGGTATCCGCGGACGTGAGGGCTACTTGGGCGTAAGCTCCGCCGCTATCCTCGCCCGCAAGTCCGCAAACTCCGCGGGCAAATGGTCCAGCAGAAACCTCTCGACGCTGTACGTAGGGTCGGCGAGCGTGCTACCGGGAGTCGTTACGAATCCGCGATACGCGCGTGCCTGGCCGCTGCCGTCCGAATACACGAATCCGCGATAGCCGAGCCCCGGCGGTTCGGGCGCTGACTCGCGCGCGCTCGTTAGGCGCCCCTGCAACTGGCGCAATTGCTGGCTACTCGGCTCGTCGAGCTCCCAGCGCGGATTCGGCCGCCCGCTAAAAGCATCGAGCTCGACGAGCATTTTCTCTCCATTGCCGTTCAGTTGATTACAACTGAGCGGCCAGCATAGAAGTAGCCACAGAACTCGTTGTAGCGCCCTCGGTCGCATGTCTCTGGACTCGTTATGACCGCGTTGCTGTTGTCCACATTCCGCGCCGCCGTTCCCCCTGGCTTGTGGCCCCAGAAGCCGCCGCGCTGATGCCGATACCAATGGTAATCAAACCCCGGGGCTTGGTTGTCTACAACGAGCGCCATGAGCCGACGCGGCCACTCACCGATCGGCAGACAGTTGCAGCGCTTCACGAGTCCGTCGGCCATCGCAGCCGCCGTGACGGTATTGCACTGCATGATGCTCGTTTGTGCACCGTGCGCTCTGCCAGGCTGCGCGAACGTGTCCGTCCGCCAGTTGCGCCCGTAGTTGTAGCAGTTGTTGTGAGGCTGGACGTTAGGGGCGTTCCAGAAACCCGGATTGAACTGACTCACCTCGTACTCACACTTGCTCTTGCACGTTTCGTCCTGAACCGTAGTTCGCAGCGGATTGTAAGGCGGCCATTTCTTCGGACGACGAATGCGAGGCGGCCGTTTGAGATACTCTGCTAGCCGCTCGACGATCCAGTCGCGCAGATCGCCGCTCAGCGGCGTTAGGTCGTGCTGTACGAGTTTGACGTTCGAGCGCAGAGGCATCGCCTAGATGAAGCGCCGAGCAAGCTCGCCCAACGCCCTCAAATCTCCAGCAGCGACAGAGGCAAGAGCGAAACGTTGCGGCACTCGCCGCAGCTTCGGTTCGTCGTCACCAAGGAGATCGACTCGCACTTCTCGGAAGCCGAGTCCGTCGAACCCAGCGCCTTGTTTCGCCGTCGCTCTGCTTACCTCTCCCACAGCGCCGAGCAAACGGTCAGTCTCAGTCTTGTCGCTGATGATCCAGACCGGATTCGGCCGGCCCGAAAAGATGTCGATTTCCACCCTCAGCATCGCCCCACCTCCGAGTTAGGCGCTCGCCCACACGCGGCGTGCGGCATGCGCTCGGGCGAAGATGAGGTAGCTATCGTGGACTGAACACTCGGGGTACCACTGGCGTTTCGCGGCGAGACAAAGTTGCCGCAAACATAAATCGGCGTCGTCAAATCAAAATCACGACAAGCTGACGGCGCCGTATGACAGCATGCAGCGAGCTCCTCAACGGAGCGCTGTGTTTTACTGGCGCCGCCGTCTTGCGCGCACGACGGCGGCGGCGAAGGGAAGTACCGACGCGATAAGCAGGAGCGTCGACGGCTCTGGAGTGAGATCGCCTTGCAGATCTTTCCCGGCATCCGGCTTCCCAGGCGCCTCGCGAACCTCACCTTTGTCGGGCGCCGCGCGATCGTTTCCGTCGTTGGGACGATTGAGTCGAGGGACTTCGATCGCTCGCGGGCGGTCTGTTGGTGCTGTGGCGTTGTCCGACTCCGATTTGTCCGCGACGAGCTCCGATCGCTGCGCACCTTTCAGTGTCCTCAGCCAATCCCACGCGTAGAACGCAAGCGTGTTCGTCATTGCTAACTCGTCGCTGGCGTTAGTTCTACGCGGAGGCTCTGCAGTTACTCTGGGCACCGGGCGATCACCGCCGTCGACTTCATTGCGCCAGTCGGACGGAACGATGTCGCCGTCAGTTGACCGAGTCGGACGCGACGTCACGATGTTCGGAAGAATGATTCGCTTTGAGACTCGACGCTGCGAGCCGTCCAGGCTCATCAAGAAGAAATCGAGAGCGATCGAGCCCGTGCTGGCGACGATGTAATCGAAGTACGATCGCTCACAGTTCGACGATTTGACTCGGCAGTCTGTGAAGTCTTCGTTGAAGGACTGCGCCTTTGTGTTGACCGCCACAACAACGCACAGTACGCCAGTCGCCAGCATTGCTCTTCGCATCATGCACCCCGTCAGCTCGAACTGAACGACGGCTATGACGCAAACCAAGTGCCGTTAGTGGTGACTTGTTAGGCAGCTCACGAGATCGGTCACATTGCCTGAAGAGAGACAGCTGACGACGCTAGCGCGCTGACGCTCGGCGTTTTTCTATGGCCGCGCGAACGCTGTCCCAGCCGGCTGGATGCTCGCCGTACACGCTCTCCTTCCAGTCATTCAGGTAATAGTCCACTGAGAGTCCATTCGCGTTGAGGACGTCGAGCTTGGCGCCTTTCTCGATGAGGTAGAGCGCCGAGTCCCACTGTCGCGTGCTGATCAAGTGAACGATTGCGGGGACGCCATCAGGCTGAATGCGATCGATATCGGCCCCGTGGTCGACGAGCGCGCGGAGGATCTCGTGCTCGTTGTAGATATGACGGATCGGGGTCTCACCCTGCGAGTCTACGGCGTTAGGGTCAGCGCCGTGCTCGAGCAGCAGACGCAGCGATTCGCGCGCTGCAGGCGATCCGCCGAAGACCATGAAGTTGACGAGGTCACCGCCGTCGGCGGTGCGCGACTTGTTTGGATCGGCGCCAGCGCCGAGCAATATGCGAACGGGACCCGCGCTTCCTTTCTTGTCGCGCACGACGTACAGCGCGTAGGCAAGTAGATCGTTGCCGGCGCGATCCTTTCCTTCGGGCGGCGCCTTCCCATTGAGCAACTGCTTTAGCGTTAGGGTGTCGTTGCCGGCGATCGCTTGCGCCATGGACTTGAGCGTCGCATCGCCGAACGCGCCGTTGCGAGCCTCTTCCTTCGCCCAGCTCCACTGCTTGTACGCTCGCACGACGGGCTGCGCGACGAGCATAACGAGTGGGTACGTGAGGAGAACCAGTATCGTGATGACTCCACCCGTGGACTGCTTGCGCGAGACAATCACGAGAAACCACGCGAGCACGGCCATGATCATCATCACGAGCAGAACTGCAAAGATGCCGAGCCCGGGTCCTGCTTCAGGGCTGCCGCGTCCCTCTGTAGATACCTGCACGAGCATGTAGAGCAGGAACAGCATCATGACGCCCCAGAGCGTCCAACAAACATGAATGAGTGAGCGAATCACTGTGCGGTCGCGCTTCTGAGTGGGTTCGGCGTTGAAGATCAATAGGCACGCATTTTGTCGATAGGGAGTGTTCGCTTTCACAGTATTTTGCGATCGCTGGGCGCGGGCGCGGGTCAATGGCTTCTCCAACCCCTCAATCCTGGTTGTCGCTGGAACGGCGTGGCCGTGGGGGGTTGAGATGCGCAGGATCATGTGGATGAGGCTCGTGACTTTTGTTGCGTGCGTACCGCTGCTCGCGGGCTGCAGCGACAAACCACAACCTGTCGAGCCAACGGCGGCCGTCAGCGCCAGCGTCGGCGCAACGACGTCAATGCCGGAGCTCGTTAGGCAGCTCGCGGCCGGACGCGGGATCGTGGCGCTAACACCGGCGCCGTTCGTGCGGCCCGCTCTGGTGCAACTCGGCCAGGCGCTGACATTCGACAAGATTCTGAGCGGCAACCGCGACATAAGTTGCGGCACCTGTCACCTACCAGCGTTCGCTACTGGCGACGGCAAAAGCCTTTCCGTAGGACAAGGCGCTGCAGGCCTTGGTCCAAATCGAACCCATCCCCAGGGCCTGTTCATTCCGCGCAACGCGCCGCCGCTCTTCAATCTTGCGGCGATGAAGCA
>CBQVAZ010000408.1:0-4023 GCA_967720205.1 uncultured Gemmatimonadaceae bacterium
CGTCGCGCTCCTCGCCGGCACAGATTCCCCGATCGCGCCATCGCCGCCAGGAGCAGCGCTGCACGACGAGCTCGAGCTGTTCGTGCGTGCCGGACTCTCACCGATCGCGGCGCTTCGCACTGCGACTTACGAGCCCGCTCGCTACTTCGCGGCGACAGACTCGCTAGGCAGCGTTGCGGCTGGAAAGCTCGCCGACCTCGTCGTGCTCGATGCCGATCCGCTCAAGGACATCGGCAACACGCGCCGCATCTTTCTCGTCGTTGCCAACGGCCGAGTGTACGACGCCAAAGCGCGCGCGGCTTTGATTGCCGGAGCGAAGCGAGCAGCGAAAGGGAGTCAATAACTTCGCGCCGCGGCCCGGCGCCGTTTACTTTCTTGCGCATGACATCTGCGCCACGGCGTGCACCGTTTACAGTCGGCATCGTTCAAGAGAGCGCTGGCGCTGACATCAGCGCGAATGTGGAGCGTCAAATCGCTCGCGTGCGTGAGGCGCATCGCCAGGGCGCGCAGATAATCTGCCTGCAAGAGCTCTTCAATTCGACGTACTTCTGCAAACGGCAGGACGCGTCGCGCTTCGACATCGCCGAGCCGATTCCGGGACCCACAACCGAGCGCATGTGCGCGCTCGCCCGAGAGCTCGCCGTCGTACTCATCGTGCCACTCTTCGAGCGGCAAGCGGCCGGCATCTATCGCAACTCGGCGGCAATCGTCGACGCGGACGGATCCTTGTTAGGCGTCTATCGCAAGATGCACATCCCGGACGATCCGCTCTACTACGAGAAGTATTACTTCACTCCGGGCGAGCCCGTCGCCGTGCGCGGCGACAAAGTGCGCTCGTACGAAGGGTTCGCGGTCTGGTCCACGCGTTATGCAGATATCGGTGTGCTGATCTGCTGGGATCAGTGGTATCCGGAAGGTGCGCGCATAACGTCCCTGTTAGGCGCGCAGGTCCTGTTCTATCCGACGGCGATCGGTTGGCACCCATCGGAGAAAGCGGCCTTCGGCGTGGCGCAAACTGAAGCGTGGCGTACGATGCAACGCGCGCACGCCATCGCAAACGGCGTGTACGTGGCCTCGCCAAACCGCGTCGGCTTCGAGGACGAGCCCGGGACCGAAGGGATCGAGTTCTTCGGTCATTCTTTCATCGCCGATCCGTTCGGGCGCATTGTCGCGTCGGTCGAATCCGAGCCGGGCGTCGTCCTCGCGAAGTGCGATCCGGCTGTGTCGGAGGACACGCGACGCAACTGGCCGTTCCTGCGCGATCGCCGCATCGATGCGTACGGTGGCGTTCTGAGTCGATGGCTGGGGTGAACGTGGGAACCGAGGCCTAACGATGGCATTACCGCCGCCGCCCTATCGTATGCCGGCGGAGTGGGAGCCGCATCGCGCGACGTGGATCGGCTGGCCGCACCACGAGCCGGACTGGCCGGGCAAGCTCGAGGCCATCCCCTGGATCTACGCCGAAATCGTCCGCGTGCTGCACATGCACGAGGTCGTCGAGATTCTCTGCCACAACGACGACGTCAAGGCCGACGCGCGGGCGAAGCTCGAGGCGCACGGATGCGATCTGTCGCGCGTGCGCCTGCAGCTCGTCCCTAACGATCGCGTCTGGCTGCGCGACTCGGCGCCGACCGGCATCAAGGCGGCCAGTGGGAGCGTTCTGTGGGCGCATTGGCGATTCAACGCCTGGGCCAAGTACGACAATTATCTGAGCGACCAGCACGTCGGCGAGGCGGTCGCGCGCCTGTCGGGGCGGCCGCGCCTGACGCCGCAGCGGCCCGAGAATGGGGAGCGCGTCGTGCTGGAAGGCGGCGCGATCGATGTGAACGGCGCGGGGCTCCTGCTCACGACCGAGGAGTGCCTGCTTTCCGATGTGCAGCAGCGCAACCCGGGCCTAACGCAGGAAGGCTACGAGCGCGTCTTCCGCGACGTGCTTGGCGTTAGGCAGACCATCTGGCTCGGCGCCGGGTGCGCCGGTGACGATACGCACGGCCACGTGGACGACATCGCGCGGTTCGTCGATCCCGATACCGTGGTCCTGGCGGTGGAGGAGGACCCGAACGACGCGAATCATGCCGCGTCGATGGACAATCTCGACCGACTCGAGCGCCTGGAGGGACGCAATCTCCGAATCGTGAAGATCCCGTTTCCCCGTCCCGTTATGATGGACGGCCAACGGCTCCCGGCCAGCTACGCCAACTTCTACATTGCCAACGGCGTGGTCCTCGTTCCGACGTTCAATGACGCAAACGATCGCCACGCTTTACAGGTCCTCGCGACCTGCTTCCCGGACCGTGACGTCGTCGGCATACACGCCGTCGACTTGGTATGGGGACTGGGGACGCTGCACTGTCTCACTCAACAGGAACCGGCCTGATATGACGCCCACTCGTTACGTGATCGGTTCGCTACTCTGCCTAACGGCAATCGCCTGCGGCCGCTCGGACACTGCCGGCGGCGGTGAGACGGGCGGCACCGTCATCGTGGCGAGTGGCGCTGATGCAGACGCCGTGCTTCCTCCGCTGATAATGAGCATCGTCGGGAAAATGGTGGTGGATCAGGTCTACGAGTCCCTCGCGGACATCAATGACAGCATGAACGCAATCGGCGATCGAGGCTTCACGCCGCGGCTAGCCAAGAGTTGGACGTGGGCGGCCGACTCCCAGTCCATCGCGTTCAGCCTCGATCCGGCGGCGAAGTGGCACGACGGCAAGCCGGTGCGTGCTCAGGACGTGAAGTTCTCGCATTCGCTGTACGTCGATCCTGCGATCCATTCGATCAGCGCGTCGAACCTCTCGAACGTGGACTCGATCACGACGCCGGATTCGTCCACAGCTGTTGCCTGGTTCAAACGGCGATCGCCCGAACAGTTCTTCGATTTCGTTTACAACCTGCGTGTGATGCCGGAGCATCGGTTAGGCAGCATAGCGCGTGACAAACTCGCCGAATCGAGCGAAGCAACGCAGCCCGTTGGCAGCGGTCCCTTCCGCTTCGTGCGCTGGGAGCGCAGCTCGCTGCTCGAGTTGGAAGCCGATACGGCGAATTGGCGCGCGAGGCCACTGCTGGACCGAGTCATCCTGAGCGTCTCGCCGGATGCGACCGCCGCGACGACTCGCGTCTTGGCTGGTGAAGCTGACTTCATCGAAGTCCTGCGCGGTGATGCTGTGCAGCGCATCCAGAACAATCCGAACGCCGTCGCGATGAACTTCCAAGGTTATGACTACGGTGCTGTGCACTGGAATCTGCGCGACCCGACGAATGAACAGCGTCCACATCCGATCCTCGGCGACCGCAACTTGCGCCGTGCGCTCGCGATGGGGATTGACCGCGCCACAATCGTCAGGAGCGTGCTGGACACGTTAGGTGTCGTCAGTCAGGGCCCGTACGTGCGCGCGCAAGCGTTCGTGGATCCCACCCTCGTCGCGTATCCATACGACGCAAACGCCGCCAGAGCCATCCTCGATTCGTTAGGCTGGAAGCCAGGTCCCGACAGCATACGCGTGAAGGATGGGCGCCGCCTCGCGCTCTCCGTGATCGTCCCCACAGCCTCCACCGTGCGCATGCGCTTGAGCGTGATCATGCAGGATCAGTTCAAGCAGCTCGGCGTCGATCTCAAGCGCGAAACGATCGAGACGAATGCGTTAAGCGAGCGCGTCTTCGGGACGCGCAAATGGGATGCTGCCTTCATGGGCTGGCACCCGGATCCGGGCTCGTCGGCCGTCGCGCAGAACTGGAGCAGCGCCACGGCGGTCCCGGGTGGGCCGAACATCTCGCGTTATAAGAGCCGCGAGTTCGATGCACATCTGGACAGCGCGCGCACGACGAACGACCCCGCGGCCGCCCGCGCGCACTTCAAGCAGGCTTTTACTCTGCTGAACAACGACGCGCCGGCGATCTGGGTATACGAGCTGCGATCTGCCGTCGGAATCAATAAGCGCATCCGCCCGGCACCATTCAGACCGGATGCCTGGTGGGCACACCTCGATCGCTGGTCCATCGCCCCGGGTCAGCGCATTGCGCGTG
>CBQVAZ010000409.1:0-4013 GCA_967720205.1 uncultured Gemmatimonadaceae bacterium
GACCGTCCGAATGGAGCGGCGAGATGCGCCTCGCTTGGAAATACTCGTCGGTAGCCGCGCTTGCAGTCGCGGCAGTGTCTGCGTGCGACACGCCGATTGAGGTTCGCGACGACCTAACGCCGGGCGGGACAACCGCGCTCGTCATCACGCCAGCCAAGTCGGTCTGGACATGGGAAGAAGTGACGTCGACGGGCGTGCGAGCGACGCTGCGTAACTCGACCATCCGCGCGCTGGAGAGCGCCCTGGGCGACAAGTTCAACGCCGCCATGGAGCAGGCAGACCTCTTCGTCGTTAAGGGTTCCAGTGGCTCGCTGGAGCGCGAGGAGCCAGACGGGTGGCGCATCGTGGTGCTCGATCCGCTGGTCGAGGGAATCAAACGGGTCACGCTGCGCCCTGGTGCGAGCTACTCGCTAACCGCTCTCCTGCGTGAGCCGCGCCGCACTGGGATGTACCGCATCCGCGTGGACTTTTTTGACGCGCCGGGCGGCACGAAGGTCTTTTCGGATTACTCCGAGCCGTTCGAGATTCGTTAGGCTCCCAAGCGGGCCACGAGCGCATCATATTCCGCGCCGTGCCAGCCCGATCACGCCGCCGTCCGGCCCGTAAACCCGCGCGCCTTCCTCGACGTCGTCCGCGCCGTCAGCGCGCGGCGACCCGCATCCGCTGGGGCCGCATCTCGGACGAGCGTCTGCTGCGCATCCGGCTCAAGGACCTGGGCGTCTCCGTCGGCGGCACCGTCCTCGAGACGTGCGTCAGCAAGCTGTACGACGAGCTGGACCAGCGCGGCCTGCGGCTCAAACCGCACGTCTGGTTGTCGGACGAATGGTTCTCGCCCGCCGGCGTTCCGGGCTTCGCGGCGCCGTTTTATCTCGCGAACGCGCGGCTCCGGCGTCTTGAAGCGAATCAGCTCTTGGACGTCGAAGGGGCGTCGCGCGCCGAGTGCCTTCGCATCATGCGGCACGAAGCCGGGCACGCATTTCAGCATGCCTATCAATTGCATCGCCGCCGAAAGTGGCAGCAGCTCTTCGGTAAGTCTTCGACGCGCTACCCCGAGTACTACCGGCCGAATCCCGCGAGCAAGCGTTATGTGCAGCATTTGAGGCTCTGGTACGCGCAGAGTCATCCCGACGAGGACTTCGCCGAGACGTTCGCGGTGTGGCTCAAGCCTCGCTCGGATTGGAAGCGACGTTATGCGGGTTGGCCGGCGCTCAAGAAGCTGCAGTACGTCGATGAATTGATGCGCGAGATCGGGCCGCGAGCGCCGCTTGTTGCGAATCGCCGGACGTTGGAGCCGCTCAATCGCTTGACGAAGACGCTCGCCGAGCACTACGCCGCTCGGCGCAAGAAGTACACGGTGCGGCTGCCTAACATCTACGATGCGGATCTGCGTCGTTTGTTCTCGGATCAGAAGCGTCACCGCCGCCTGGAGATGGCCGCCACGTTTCTGCGGCGCAACAGGCAGGACATCCGACGCCTGGTCGCGCGCTGGACCGGCGAGTATCAGTACACGCTGGATCTCGTGTTAGGCGACATGATCGCGCGCTGCCGAGTGCTCCGTTTGCACGCCGCGGGGCCGGAGCGACAGTTGCTGACGGATTTCTGCGTGTTGCTGACCGTGAAAACGATGCACTTTCTCTATAGTCAGGGTCGCAAGGACTGGATCGCTCTATAAAATGAGCCTCGCATGAAGAAGCTGCGCGTGCTCGTGCTCATGCATCCGGATCTGGTGCCGCCGGAGGATGCGGCGAAGCTCTCCGAGGAGGAGCGCTTTGCCTTCAAGACCGAGTGGGACGTCATGCGCACGTTGCGCAAGCTCGGCCATGAGACACAGGCGTTAGGCGTGCAGACCGAGTTCCAGCCCATCCGCGACGCTGTCGACGCCTTCAAGCCAGACGTCGTATTCAACCTGCTCGAGGAGTTTCACGGGAACGTGCTCTTCGATCAGAACGTCGTGAGTCTGTTGGAGCTGTTGCGGGTGCCGTACACAGGCTGCAACCCGCGCGGCATGGTGATCTCGCGCGAGAAGTCGCTGGCGAAGAAGCTGCTGCTGTACCACCGCATTCGTTTGCCGGCGTTCCATGTCTTTCCCGTTGGGCATCGTGTGAAACGGCCGCGCGCGCTCGCGTTCCCGCTGATCGTAAAGAGCCTCACGGAGCACGCCTCGTTAGGGATCTCCAAGGCGTCGATTGTGAGCAACGATGAGGAGTTGGAGGAGCGTGTCGCGCTCGTGCATCGCCGCGTCGAGACGCACGCGCTGGCCGAACAGTTCATCGCCGGGCGCGAGATTTACGTCGGCGTTCTGGGAAACGACCGACTGACCGCCCTCCCCGCGCGCGAGCTTGTCTTCAAGAACGCCGCGCCTGACGAGCCTCTCATCGCGACCGAGCGAGCGAAGCACAACCTCGAGTATCAAAAGAAGCACGGGATCGACCAACTGGCTGCAGACGACCTGCCGCCTAACGTGGCATCGTCCATCGGCCATCTGAGCAAGCGCATCTATCGCATCCTGGGCCTAACGGGATACGCGCGCCTGGACTATCGCATGGCGAGCGACGGCCAGCTGTGGTTCCTCGAAGCGAACCCGAATCCTGAAATCGCGCAGGCCGAGGAGTTCGCGTCTGCCGCGAAGCAGGCCGGAATGGAGTATCCCGATCTGCTACAGCGCATCACTAGCCTAGGACTCAAAAGTCTTTCCGCCTAGCGAGGCTCCTCTTGGGGCTTTGCTTTTCAAGAGCTGTTCGATTACACGGATAGGCGGATTGCTCCGGCTGGCCGCTCCGTCCGTCGCCCAGGGTCGGAGCGATCCGTTCATCCGCGTCATCCGAATAGTGTCTTGATCTTTACAACGGCCTGAATGTGTGGGTTAACTCTGCCATGGCGCGTATTGGTGGGTCGGTAACCCTCTTTAGTTGTGCGGTGCTGTATGCCTGCTCGGACGCGTCAGAGCCCGGCGGAAATGGCGGGCCGACTGATACCGTCGTCCGCGACGGCGCGGCGTACTTCCCAGCGACTGAGTGGCGCACCGCGCGGCCGGAGCAGGTTGGCATCGACGCAGGGCGCATCGACGCGCTCGCGCAGCGCATGCAATCCAACACCGTACCGGGACTGAACTCGCTCGTGATCATTCGCGAGGGGTATCTCGTCTTCGAGCGTTATTTCAACGGCTCGAGTCGCAGCGACGTGCACACGATGCAGTCGGTCAGCAAGAGCGTGACGTCCCTCATCGCCGGAATTGCGGCCGACCAGGGCAAGCTGGACGTGACAGCATCGATCTTCGATGTGCTGCCGACGTATCAGGACCTAACGCTGGCCGACCCGCGTAAGCGAAACGTGACCGTACGTCAGCTGCTCGAGATGCGCAGCGGTATCAATTTCTACGAATCGCCGTACCCGGGTTCGCCGCTGGAGCGCTTGAACAATTCGCGGGACGATTGGGTGCGCATCGCCCTGGAGCCGCCGATGAACGCAAATCCCGGTGAGCTCTGGCAGTATAACAGCGGCAGCGTCATCGTGATCGCGGCGGCCGTGCGGCGCCTAACGGGCGTTCCGTTCCACGTATACGCGCGCACGCAGCTATTCAGCCGCATCGGCGTGACGAGCGCGCTGTGGTATGTGTCTTACTACGATAGCCTCGCGCACGCCGGAGGTGGACTCAACTTGGTCGCGTTGGATCTCGCGCGTATCGGCTATCTCGTCCTGCGCAACGGTCGCTGGGCGAGCGACCAGATCGTCTCGGAAGCGTGGCTCCGTGCATCGCTCACGCCAGTTACATCGGGCGTGGCGAACTTCGGCGGCCATCGCACCGATTACGGCCGGCTCTGGTGGTCCTTCGCCATCGATGCAAACGGATCGACGGCCAATCGCGCTGAAACAATCTATGCCGGGATCGGCAACTTGAATCAGTGGCTCTTCGTCGTCCCGCGTTATGATCTCGTCGTCGTCGTAACGGGTCAGAGCAACGCATCGTCGGCGGCGTCGTTTTTCTTCAGCGACATTCTTCCCGCAGTACGCGC
>CBQVAZ010000410.1:0-4009 GCA_967720205.1 uncultured Gemmatimonadaceae bacterium
TCGTCAATGTCGCATGGCGCGGACGGGTAGGGTACGGTGACAACAACCGCCGGCCAACATCGGCCGATCCCGAGCCACTCAGCCTAACGATGCTGAGCGCAGACCGTCCGCTGGCGCTGCTGATCGCAACTATGGTATCAGCATGATCGGCAGCGCTCTCCATGCCGCTATGCCGCCGTGTTAGGCAGGCTTCACTGCCTGGCGCTTTCGCGCGCGCTCACGGGCAATCAGCCACTGCTGTGGAAGCGACGCAATGTTTTGAGCCGCCCAATACAGGTTGAGCCCGGATGCCATGTTAGCCAACAGAACCGTCATCATGACGGGCAGGATGTACGTCATCATCCGCGTCTGTGGATTAGGTGGCGACGAGCGCATGCTCAACCAGGATGTAAGAAACATCGAGCTGCCCATCAGCAACGGCGCGATGTAGAGCGAGTCCTTGATCGAGATGTCCCCGAGCCACAGGAACGGAACGCCGCGGAACTCAATCGTACTCTGGAAGACAAAGAACAGCGCAAACAGAACCGGCATTGAAAGGAGAATCGGGAAACAGCCCGCTAATGGGCTAAAGGGACTCATCCCGTGCTCCTTATACAGCTTCATCGTCTCGGCGCTCATGCGCTGAGGATCGCTCTTGTAGCGCTTCTGTACTTCGGACAAGAGCGGCTGCAGCTCCTGCATCCGCATCGATGACCGCATAGCCGTCTGGTTGAGCGGCCACATGGCAATGCGCACGATTACACCGAACAAGAGCAAGACCCAACCGTAGTGCAGATTCAGCGCGCGATGCATCCATAGGAGCACGCGCATAACGATTGTCGCGAACGGTTGCACGACAGGCTGCAGCCATCCTCCGTACGCGTTGGCGCTGCCGAATTCGCGTCCGACTTCACGCATGACATCCCACTTCTGCGGTCCAGTGTAGACGTCAAATCCGAATTTGCCTGCACGGACTTGCTTCACTACATCACTTTTCGCGAGTGGTGTGTTGCGGTCAGGCCGAGCTAATCCTTGAACTTGCAGTTCCGCGAACGGTGCGGTGCTATCGGGCTCGATGAGCGCCACGATGAAATACTTGCTCTTGAAGGCAATCCAGCTCAGCGGGCCTGGCTCAATGCGACGCTCGTTAGGGTCGACGGATCCAAGCCTTATGAGTGACGCACCGCGAGATGCTCGCTTGAAGGCGACGGTTGCGCCGCGAGCATCTTCAACAGGGTTGGCTTCAAATGATCGCAGCCCACGTGGCAGAGTAATGACCAGATACGCGCTGTCGCCGACTAGGCGGCCGGCAGTATCAGTGATTTCGCCACTCACACGCGTGAGATATCGATCTCCCGTCGGTGCGTAGCGTACCAGCACGGATAGGTCCTTCGCACGGGCACGGTATTCTACCGATCGGCCACTCGGATCGACGGTCTTGGTGAAGACCGTCCGCTGCAGTGGGATAGTGTCGTTAGGCAGGACTACGCTGTAGGAAAGCAGCGGGTCCCATGGCGAGTCCAGACGAACGGTCCCACCACTTCCATTCAGGGCCTTGAACTCGGGAAGCAGAACACTCTCGAGCTCAGCACCGACGCTTCGAAAAAGGTCCGTTGCCTGCGGCGTGCTGATCGAAGTGGTGTCGACGCGAGCAACCGAGCTATCCGCAGGAGTAACTGCCTCTGCCGGTTGTTGCGAAGGTGTCGTTCGCGCAGCACTCGGTGGTGTGACTTGCTGCTGTGCCGTGTCGGCTCGCGTCGGAACCAGAGGAACAGGACGCCGCGCCGGCGGGAAAAGCCGCGGCGTGAGGAACAAGACCGCAACAGCCAGCACTATGGCTAGGACGACACGACGTTCCATGAATTGGCGAGTGGCCTAACGAGAAATGTCAGGGAACCGGATCATAACCACCTTTGCACAGTGGCTGGCAGCGCAAGATCCGCTTTCCGGCGAGAATACTTCCACGCCACGCACCATGTTTGTGCACCGCCTGAAGCGCGTACTCCGAGCACGACGGATAGAAGCGGCAAGCCGCAGGTAGCACGGGAGCAATAGCAACCTGGTACGCCCGAATTGCCCCTACACAGCAGCGCTCTGCAACCTCAGCAACTCTCATTCAGCTAAGGCCTTCTTGATCGCTTCATGCAGAGTCTCGAAACTGGCCGAATACGCAGTGGCACGAGCGCTTAGCAGCATATCAAAAGGCGGCGTTTCTCCTGTCTTAATCTCGGTCCGCACTAGATGCCAGAGTCGGCGCCTGAGCCTATTACGAGCGACTGCTGAGTTCCCATGAAGCGCCACAATGATTGCCACACGCGGGTGTGTAGATGCCCCGGCCGTTCGCCAAGCTCTTAGTAGTGGAACGTTGACAACGCGCCCAGAGTTACGGACACGCGTGAGCTCGTGACGCTTTCGGAGGCGGTACTTCCGTCCAAAGTTCGTTCGAGCTACGCCGCGCTGTACTTGCTCGGAAGCTTTACGGTCAGCGCACGTCGGCCTTTCTTGCGGCGACGACTGAGGACTTCCCTGCCCCATTTAGTTGCCATGCGCGTCCTAAATCCGTGCGTGCGGATCCGGCGCTTGTTTCGTGGACGGTAGGTTGGCTTTCCCATCTAACTCTTCTCCAAAGATCTCATGCAGCTTTCCAAAGCGCCGCGGAACGCTACCTCGTTAGTTGTTGGAAGTCAACAGCTTAGCAGCATCACCGCCGTCGCTGTGTGAGCTTTTGACTTTTGTGACGGGTGTGCTAAGTTCGGCGCCCTCTGTACCACGCCGTCTTTATGTCAGCATCAGATGCCACCGAGAAATGGGAACGACTCGTCACATTCGCTCGGCGCCGGCTGACCGATCATGCGTTTCACAGTCTGACTGCGAGTTCGACACCATCTACTTATAACGCTGGCGTGCTGACCCTTCTCGTTCCCGACTACTTCACAGCGAAGTGGAACGAGGAAAAGTTCAGCGGCGAGCTAGCATCGTGTGCACCACAAGCACTTGGCCATCCGTTGTCAGTACGTTTCGAAGTACAAGAAGATCGGCCACAACGGGTCCAGATGGATCTTTTCGTCGAACACCGCAGCGATGGACCACCATCTCAGACTTCACAACGGAGTCTGAAGCTCAACCCACGATACACCTTCGAGAATTTCGTCGTTGGAAAGTCGAATGAGCTCGCCGCTGCTGCTGCATCAGCGGTCGCTGAAGTTCCTGGCTCCGTTTACAATCCGCTTTTTATCTACGGGCCGACTGGACTTGGAAAGACCCACTTGATGCAGGCTATTGGTCACGCAATTTCGACGGCTTCAACAGCTCGCCGTATTCGTTATCTGCCCGCAGAGGATTTTACAAACGCCTACATCGATGCAATTCAGCATCGCTCGATGCAGCAGTTTCGAAGACAGTTTCGAGAACTCGACGTTCTCCTTGTTGATGACGTTCACTTCCTACGTGGAAAAGAGGCAACCCAGGAAGAGTTTTTCCACACTTTCAACGCGCTGTACGAAGCGGGTCGGCAAATAGTCATGACGAGTGATCGTGCACCTTCTGAGATCCCGGGAATCGAGGCCCGACTCGTTGGTCGTTTCCAGTGGGGAACAGTTACAAACATCGACTATCCCGACCCCGAACACCGAACCGCAATTCTCCAGCGTAAACTGCAAGCTGAGCACCTCGCACATGCGATTCCTCAGCCAGTGCTCGAGTTACTCAGCGAGCATGGCCAAGGGAATATCCGCGACCTCGAGGGAGCTGTTGTAACACTCTTAGCTTTCGCTTCGCTCCGTAAGCAACCTGTTACTCTTTCTCTTGCACGCGAAGCACTCCGAATTCGTGGTATACCGTTAGGCGCTAATACCACTGATGGCAAGCACAGAGATGCTCATCCATCACTATCGATCTCACAAGTGCAAACAACTGTTGCCGCAATTTGGAATACGACTCCAGAGGGGCTTCGTTCAAAATCTCGACTCCGCATTCTGACACTCCCTCGACAAGCAGCAATGCTGCTCTGTAGAGATCTGCTACGTGCTAC
>CBQVAZ010000411.1:0-4009 GCA_967720205.1 uncultured Gemmatimonadaceae bacterium
TGCATGATGCGGCCGACATCCGCGCGACGTATCAAACGGCCGGCGTGCCGGAGTCATTCGTCATTGGGCGCGACGGAAAGCTGCGCCGACGCGTCTTTTCCGCCGAGAATTGGGATTCAGAGTCAAACAGAAAACTGGTTGAACAACTACTAGGCCTTGGCTCGTAGGCCCTTAGCTGCAACGCACGCGTCGAATGCAGCGCATGGCCGAGCACACAGAGGACTTTCATACGAATGCGCTAAGAGCAAAGGACTAAGCCCTAGTGCTTATTCTCGGCATCGAGACCTCCTGCGACGAAACGTCGGCCGCTGTCCTTGAAGGACGCGGCGACGACGCCCGGCTGCGCTCCCTCGTGATCCTGTCACAAGACGTGCATCGCGTCTTCGGCGGCGTCGTCCCTGAGCTGGCCTCGCGCGCGCATCTGCGCTCCCTCGTGCCCGTGACCGATGCCGCCTTACGCGAAGCCGGCGTGGATGTGCGTGACGTTGACGCGATAGCCGTCACCAACACTCCGGGCCTGGTCGGGGCGCTGCTCGTCGGCGTGAGCTACGCGAAGGCCCTCGCCTTCGCGACCGGAAAGGACGTCATCGGCGTGCATCACATGGAAGGGCATCTCTTCGCGACGGCACTCGAGCATCCTGACGCCGTTCCGCCCTTCACGGCGCTCCTCGTCTCAGGCGGACATACCTTGTTGGTCGACGCCGCCGCGTGGGGCGAATATCGCTTGTTAGGCGCGACTCGCGACGACGCCGCGGGCGAGGCCTTCGACAAGGTCGCCAAGCTGTTGGGGCTCCCATACCCCGGCGGACGTCACGTCGAGCAGCTCGCGCGAAGCGGCGATCCCTCCGATTCACGCTTCCGCTTCGCGCGGCCGATGCTGCATGGGGGCCAGCAACCCGGTGACGCCGACTATTACGACGTCTCGTTCAGCGGTCTCAAGACGGCCGTCCTTCTCGCGGTGCGTGCCTCACAGGACTTGACCGGCGACGCGCCGCATATCGCGCGCGCGTTTCAGGACGCGCTCATCGAGACGCTGGTGACAAAGACGATCCGCGCGGCGAACGCCTTCTCGCGACGTCGCATCGTCCTCGGCGGCGGAGTCGCCTGCAATGGCGCTCTCCAGAACGCGATGCGCGAGCGCGCCAACCCGTTAGGCGCGGCTGTCTTTGCCCCCTCGTCGCGCCTGGCCACCGACAACGCGGCCATGATCGCCCGCGCCGGCCTCTTTCACCTGGAGCGCGGCGAACGTTCGGGGTATGACATGAGCGCCTTCGCGTCCATGCCGCTTCCAGGATCCGTCGATCTCGCGGCCGTGGCGCGATAGCGCCGCGCTATCGCGCGTGTGAGATTTGGTGCCCATGCCTGACGCGATCATTCATCACCCGACAATAATCAATCTCGGCCCGCTCCCCGTGACGGGCTTCGGACTCGCGGTCCTGCTTGCCTTCGTGATCTCGCAAATCATCGCGCAGCAGGAGCTGACTCGGCGCGGCCATCCGCACGAAGCTCAGGGTGTGAGCGACCTCATTCTCGCGTGCGTGCTCGGCACCCTCATTGGCGGGAAGATTTACTATGTGAGCGTCGTCTCGCACGACTGGCACGATTTCTTCACTCGCGCCGGCTTCGTTTTTTGGGGCGGATTCACCGGCTCCGTGCTCGCTTGCTGGATCGTCCTCAAACGGAAGAAGCTGTCGTTCGTTAGGTACGCCGACGTCGGTGGGATCTGCATCGCGGCCGGCTACGCAGTGGGCCGCACGGGATGCTGGGCCGTGGGCGATGATTACGGCCGCCCATGGACTTCGCGTTTCGCCGTCGCCTTTCCAGAGGGCGCTCCGGCGTCAACGGCGCGCAACATGGAGCAGCAGTTCGGAACAGCGGTTCCCGACGGAGTGAGCCCTGACACGGTGCTCAGCGTCTACCCCACGCAACTGTTCGAGACGGCGTTAGGCTTCGTCATGTTCCTGATCCTTTGGCGCTTGCGTGATCACAAACACGCGGAAGGATGGCTCTTTGGCGTGTACTGCGTGCTCGCTGGCACGGAGCGTTTTCTCATCGAGTTCCTGCGCGCCAAGGACGATCGCTTCTTTGGTCCGTTGACCGCCGCGCAGGCAATCGCGCTCGCGATCGTCGCCGTCGGGCTGATCGTCATGCAACGCCGCAGCAAAGCTGGCCCCGGCCGCCAGCCGATCTACGCGTCCGCCTAACAGGCAAACAACTGCTTCACCGCGGACGCACGCGGACAGAGCAGGACGGACGCGGACGGCTTGATGTTAGAAACTGTCTGTTGCAGTTGTCCGTGCTCGTCCGCGTTAGTCCGCGGTGGAGTAGTTGCAGTTTAGTTCTATGCCTTGGGCTCTGCCGTGAGCTCGCGTTCGAGCTGCTTGACACGCGCCTCCATCGCCTCGAGGCGCTGAAGCGCCGACGCGAGGTCACCGCGGACTGCGGGATCGGGCGCCACGGTCGGCAGCGCCACCGACCGCTTGGGCCAGAATGTCTTGAGCAAAGCGAAGGCGAGCAGTGCGACGAGCACGAGCTGCGCGCCTAACGTCTCTACGGTGGGATAGATCCCCATCGCGTCGACGTGCGGCAGCCCTGGAATGACGGTGATCGACACCACGTTCCCTTCCTGCAGCTCGCGGATCCCTTTCCCCATGAACACAAAGGCCAAGTAATAGAGGAGCGCGCTCGTCACGGCAAAAAACGGCCTAAGCGGAATCCGCACGCCGTAGCGGTGGAAGAGCACGAAAATCAGCGCCAGGCCGATGCCGCCGACGACGATGCCTAACGCCACTGGGATGGCGTTCCCTCCGCCTTCCGCGAACAGCGCCTGATAGAACAAGGCAGTCTCGGCCCCCTCGCGATACACAGCGAGAAACGCAACGAATGCGAGCGCCGTACCGCCGCCGTGCGCCAAAGCGGCCGTCACTTTTTCCCGGATGAACTGCTGCCACTTCGCCGCTTCGACCTTGGAGATCAGCCAGTAGCTCACCGAGAACAGAACGGCGACGGCGATCAGCATCGTCACCCCTTCGATGATCTCGCGGCTCGCCGGCAGCGCGCGCAGCGCCGTCATGAAAATCACCGCGGTCACTGCACTGGCCGCGAGAGCGAGGCCCGTGCCTAACCAGATGCTACGTAACCGCTCGCGATGCCCCGTCTTGATGAGAAACGCGACGATGGCGCCGATCACCAGAATCGCCTCGAACCCCTCCCGCAAGATGATCAGCAGCGATTGCAGGAACGCTCCCCACCATCCTCCCGCCGGCTGCAACAGGCTAGCAACGTCGGGGAGTCCCGTCTCGATCGCGTTGCGCGCACCTTCGGCGGCGCGCAGATCGTTCGCCGATATCGCCGCGCGAAATTCGGCGAACTGCCTTTCCAACGATGCAACGAGCCCGGGGTTCTTGGCGCGCGCTGTCGTTTCGATCGGCTCGAACGCGAGGTATGCGTCGAACGCGCGGTCACTCGCGTCGCTCGCGCGTCCACCACGCGCCGCTGCGAGCGCCTCGTCGAGCGTGCGGCGAACTAATCGCAGCACAGTCTCGGGATCCTGAGAAGCAGCGGCCCCATTGCGGATAGGTACATCTCGCATCGCGAGCTGTCGCAGATAGCCAATGGCTCCGGCGACTTCACTGTCGCGCAGCGCGCGCGCAGCCGGCATCGCGGTGCCGGCAATACCTTCGCGAATCGCGCTCGCGAGCTGAGCGTCGTTGCGCTCGACCTGCCACGCGAAGGCTCCGATTTCCGGCGGCAGCTTGGAAAGCGCTCGAGCCAACGGTCCATCACCGAGCCCTGATGCTCCGTGACAACCGGAGCAGTGCATCGCGAAGATGCCCTCGCCTTCCGCCACGAGTCCGCGTGGATGCTGCAGACTTACGAGATACCCCAGTACGTCCCAACGCTGGTCTGCCGAGAGGAGAGTGCCGAACGCCGGCATGGGTGTGCCGCCGATTCCAACGGTGACGATGCGGAACATGAGCGCGGGCGAGACATCGCGCATCGTCTCGGC
>CBQVAZ010000412.1:0-4006 GCA_967720205.1 uncultured Gemmatimonadaceae bacterium
GACTGACATGTCCGCGTGGCTCCATCCCCCGCTTCAGAGGACGTTGCTCATCTAGAGGTGGACGGTGGCGTACGCCTAACGAAATGCGCATCAGCTGCGGGCCATCGTGCCGGCCCGCGCACAAACCTACGTTCCACAGCGCGCTCCGGACGCGCTGTGGCCGAGCGGGAGGTCGCGCCCCTCCGGCCCGTCGGCTGCATGCGCGGGTTAGGCGGCACGCCGCTCCGCCCGCTGCCGTATGTGGCGCAAGAGGCTGCCCCGGATGAGACCGCTCCCCAGTCGGATGAGTCGCCAGTATCGCTTGAAGCGGCGCCTGGTGGCCGGATCCCCACACCGTACGCGCGTCTCCGTCGAGAGTGTAGTGCCAGTCCCGCAAGGCTCAACGTGGAAGTTCCAAAAGCCTTGCGCCAGGCCCGCGGGAGGCGGCTCCCGCAACTGAGCCACACTTGCCGTCACCAGTCCACCCGTGAGGGTCCAGAAGCGACCCATGATCCCGAGGACCAATTCCTGGCCCGGCGCTTCGGCGAGCACCGTGAAGGCGACCGGTCCGACCGAGGGCTGATGATGGGCGGGGTCCGCGGGACCACGGTGGCCGCGGAAGCGCGTCGCCAACCAAGCGGGCCCGGTACGGAGCCCCATCAGGAGACGGACTAGCCACGGGCGACTCAGATCCGCATGGCGAGCAGCCTGGTAGACGCGCGCTGGATCCGCCGCGACCCAGATCGTGTGCCTCGAAGCCACGTCATACGCTGGGACCAGCTCGTCGAGAAGCGTGTGCGGCTCCGATGCTAGTTCGTGTCCGCCTAACGCACCGCGCATCAGCTGCAAGCGACTCGTCCGCCCTGCACCAACCTACGTTCCGCCGCCCGCCAGCGGCTGGTGGCGGGCGACGGACTCCAACTCGGAAGCGCTTGTCAGTTGCATGCGCTGGTTAGGCCTCTCTATCGGGTCGCACGCTCGTCTAGTGAGGAGTGGGAGATGCCTTCAGATCGCCAATCTCGCGCTCGCCAGCCTCGTACGCCTCGGTCAGCTGCTCGATGGTGAACTCGGGACAGTAGCGGTATCGCCACGAGGCCGCCGTCAGCGTGCGCCATGCAGCACGAAAGCCGTTCGCCTTAACACCAAGTTCAAATGCTGATAGGAGTGCGATTGCCAATGCCGCCATGAACGACACCACTTTTTGATCGAACGCCCACCAGCCACTCCCGTGGAATTCTGTCGTGCCTAAGAGCGAGCAAGTCACGGCAACGACAACTAGGATAACATGGACCCATCGCATGAGGCGTGCTTGACGAGACCAAACACGGAGCATCAGCACGGTCTCGCCAGGAAGCTCACGCACAGGGCGCTCACCTATTGACTCGGAACCGAGCCCCATTTGATCACCTCCTGGGATGTATTTGAGAGGCCTAACGACCTGCGCATCAGCTGCAAGCGGCAAGCTTCCCGCCCGCACAATCACTAAGTTCAATTTCCTTCATCGGAGCCCGACGCCCAAAACGCGAGCCGTAATCGAGCGCTTGTCGGCTGCATGCGCGGGTTAGGCCGTGGGCTAGGGCTTTATCTTTGGGGGCTCGGGGCGAGAGCCCACTGCGCCCATTTCAAAATCGACATAACGCGCGACGGTCACGACCTCGCCATCAGAGAACTGGATCTCCGCCGTGCACACGAAGGGTCCGTAAGCAGAGGTAGATATCGCGAAGCCGTTCGCTCTGTCATAAGACGTGAAGATGCTACTTCCCCAGCTCTTGCCGAAGTAGTACTC
Source organism: uncultured Gemmatimonadaceae bacterium (assembly GCA_967720205.1). Classification (GTDB taxonomy): domain Bacteria; phylum Gemmatimonadota; class Gemmatimonadetes; order Gemmatimonadales; family Gemmatimonadaceae; genus DASYRX01. The sequence goes on from CBQVAZ010000412.1 coordinate 1,766, forward strand.
AACCTTCTTCACCGCAGACAGAGTCGCGTCGGAAGTTGGGTGAGGAACGAGATAGAGAAGGATATCATACAGCTGTTTCGGGTGTTCGGACGGAGCAATACGGTGAACAAGCATAAGGAGCCGGTTCGGTTGATAGTACTTCTCCCGGTCTTGATGACGGCGGCCATCAGCGTCTTTGCGAACTTCACGAATGGACCCGCCTTTTACGGTACCCCCGCCTGGTTCGACATATGCCTGCCCAATTTCGATGGCGCCGAGCTTTACCCCCGCTCCGAGACGAATGCGACGTGACAAGGTCCGAACGAGTAGGACCAGGTCAGATCTAAAGAGTAGCATTGCTACGAGAGCCAGCCCGACCCACAGAATGGTCGGCAAGCTATTCCAGACGGGATGATACCGAGCGACCGTGATCGAATCGGCCGTCATGGTAACCTCAATTGGGGGCTAGTACCACGGCCTAACGACCGCGCATCAACCGCAAACGGTAAGCTTCCCGCCCGCACAATCACTACGTTCCATTACCCTCACCGGACCTCCGCATGGACGCGGGCGGCGCTTGGCCCCGTCCGCGTTTGTCGGCTGCATTAGCGGGTTAGGCAGCACGCCATTCGAGATATTAGGGTTCTCTTCCTTGTCATTGACCGGCCGACGATCGCGCCGTTCAGCTTGCCCACCACTGAAGTGGATCCATGGCGCAGGCGATTCCTTCCCAGTCGGGATCTCCACCGTCCCGGCGACCCGCATTCTGCTCAGCCACCGTCCGAAACACGCAGAGCGCCGATCGGCCATCGAGCGCGGATGTGTCCTGTTCGAGATGCTCCGCTAGGAGTTCGCAGCGTAATGCGCGCACCGTTACCGCATCGCCGAAGGCGATGTTGAGCTCACTGTTACCATACATGGAATATCGGTGGAGGTTGCAGGAGCCGACCGTCGCCCAGACATCATCAATGATCATCAGTTTGGCATGCACGTGAACGGGTTGGCGTGCGCCACTGGCATCTGGTCCGGCCAGTCCTGCTAGAGTGAAATGCGACGTGCGCGCCAGCGTGCGGCGTTCGTCACGGAACAGCTCGCCGTGGGGATCCGCAGGTGCGTCGATGCTGCTGGCCACGGTCGGCAACACCAGGACAACCGCCACGCCGCGCTTCACCGCGGCGACAAGCTCTTCAAGGATTGGCCGCACACTGATGGCTTGGTTCTCAAGATAGATATACTCACGGGCAGCGCGGATGGCATGGATGTACTGGTCGCGATTGGAGAACTCACCGTCGGCGATGGCAAACGGAGCCCCGCCGGGAGTGGGGTGGGTGTTCGCGTAGCGGCCAGGATGGATCGTCCGTTGCACTTGAGCGACGGTGGATCCACGTACCGCCGCTACCCGGTCTGGAAAGGCGAGATCGCGATCAGCATCGGGTCCCCACCGACCATCCGCCTCATCCCGTTCGCTGGCCTCGTTCCAGCGTTGCACAAAGTTGTGGTGGACGTCTGTGACTGCCGAACCGCTGATCTCGAGATACATGTCGTGATTGTGGTTAGCGCCACGATGGCCGGGGGCAACCACCGAATGGGGATTGAGATTGATGCCACCGACAAACGCACAGGCCGATTCCAACCCGACGTCGATGAGCCAGAGTTTTTGATGTTGACAGAATCCAGGGTGCGCGCGATCCCAGCGAATGCTGATCTCCGATGCCTGCTGCTCCAGCAGCGCGACATGCGCGGGCGACCCCCAGAACGCATTAGTCCGCAGATGTGCGGTCGCATCATCGGGTCGCCAAAATAGCACCCGGACGTCGAGTCCACGCTGGCGCGCTCGTGTCAGTACGTCAAAGAACGAACCGCGACCATCGGGCATCTGAAAGCTGGCCCAGAGAAACGTGACGGCGACCCACACCCGCGCTTGGGCCTGATCAATGGCGTCACAAACCCGGCGAAATGCAGGCTCGCCATCAATGAGCGGGTGGACGCGATTGCCCGCACGTACCGGGTAGGCGCCGGTGGTGGCAAATGGAATATGAGTCACTCGGCAGCGACTTCCAGCCAGACCGTGTTCGCGCCGGGTTTGCTGTCGACCAAGGCGCCGTCGCAATCAGAAACGATTAGGCCTGAATGCATGCACGTATCCGCGATAGTGATGCGAGTCGTGTCTTATCCTACCAAGATGCTCGCGCGTCCGCCTAACGACAGGCTAATCAGCTGCAAACGACCCCTTACAACCCTATGGTCCTTAGCCCCGCCGGG
>CBQVAZ010000413.1:0-3988 GCA_967720205.1 uncultured Gemmatimonadaceae bacterium
TGACAGAGCATCTCTGGGAGAAAGTGTATATCGCGCCCGAGTCGCTGATCGCGCGCGATCGCTGGATCGACGCGCCTTCCGCTGGCATTCCGGGTCTGTACATGACAACCGGCGTTGTTCTCGCAGACATCCTTCGCTCGAAGGGTGAAAACGCGAAGGCCGATTCGGTGCTCGCACGGGCAGACCTTGTCGTCAAAGCGGCGAGGCTCAACCACTGGTTCAACGTGCCGCTGCCAAGCGAGATGGGGCGCTTCTCGCCAACAGACACGCAGCGGCCCCCGTCGGCGATCCCATTGACGGTGGATACGCTCGGCAAAAAGAAGTGAGGATGCAGGATTGCTTTTCTGTCTGCGCTAGGCTGTGGCGACTATTATAGGGCCCTCGGGGAAGGCTAACGCAGGGTCCTCGGGCAAGCCTAACGCGGCCGTTCCGGGTCCTGCGTGGCTCGCGTTAGGTGCTGTCGGCGTCGTGTTCGTCGCGATCGGGCTCGTGGATGTCCTGTTGGCCTGGGTTCCTCCACGTTTCGGAGACGCCAATTGGGAGTTCGGCACCGCCACGGCGATGTTCAACAACCTTCCAGTGCCGGCGATGGGTCTCGGTCTCACCTTGGTGAGCGCTTCCGCACTCAATGCGCGCAAGGTCGTGCGCTCCATCGTTGTCGTCGCGGCGATCCTTGCGCTCTGGTCGCTCGTTGCCGCGGTCCTCTTCGGCCTCACGCTGCCACTGGCGTTCAATAGCGTCAGCGAACCCGGGCCGCATCAAGCATTATTGACGAGCAGCATCAAAACCACGGTTCAGATCGTCGCGTACGCAGCGCTCTTTTTGTCGCTGGCTCGGATCGCTTGGCGCTGGGACCGATAGCAGCCGAGCTCGGATCGGCGCCGAAGCGCGCGGCGCCGTGGCCCGATTCTTCTATAGTGATTCGTTAGGATCGAAGGCGTCAGGCGGACGAGTCCGGTCGCAAAGCGCGGCAACAGGCGCTGCGCCTCCGCGAGCGGGTGAAGTGTTCTCGACGCCACAGCGGCAGCCCCCAGCCAAGCCTAACGAGTATGAAGGTGCGCGTTAGGCACCCATTCCCCCTCTGCAGGCCGCAATCGGCCGCAGACGAGACGATTGACCTGGAGTGGGTATGCGGGCTTACAGCATGGCGGTTTGCGCAGCGGTGATGGCGCTCCTTGTCGCGCCGCCGGCAGCGCGAGCGACGCCGGCGTGTGGCGGAAGCGCCTTCACGACGTGCGCGTCCGTGAACATCACGAAGACGTTGCTCAGCAATGGCAATGTTCGGATCCGCATCGAGGTGCTCAATCAAGCCGGAGTCGCCGGCACATACGAGCGGCTCACGATCACGCGACTTGGCCTCTGGGGACTTGCCGAACATGCGCGTTATGTCCAAGGAAGCCTCGTCGTCGGCGGCGATGCCGTTGAATCCGACTGGCGGCTCGCATCCCTCTCGGCCGAGGACGACTCGATCCCAAAGGAATTGCGCATGCGAGCAGACCTGCGCGGCGTACGCCTGCGACAAGGCATTGCTCTTGGCCTCACGCAAAAACAGCCGGCGTCATTCGAGTTCGACATCTCTGGCATCGCGATCGACGAGATCAACGTCCGCAACTGGGAACTGCGTGCCGAATCGGACGGCGGTTCGTGCTCGACGGACATGGTGGCGCGGGACGGCACGCTGAACGAGGCTCGCAACACATCGGCGTTATGCTCCGCCGTCGTAACACCCGAGCCGAGCACTTTGCTTTTCTTGTCGACCGGCTTGGCGGCTTTTGGCGGGCTCCGCTGGTGTAGGCGGCGGCGCTCTCGCGCCGATGCGGGCGACATTCTTCCATAGGTAAGGTCAGCCTAAACGGCCCGGCGGAGCGCCTTCTGTATCGCTCAGGAGGGCTCGAATAGCGTTGGAGGGGGCCCTTTTGCGCGGTCGTCGCGAGTCGCAGGGCGACGCCACATCCTCGGGAAAACGCCTCTTGCGAGGGCTAGGAACTCCGTCGCCTTGCCCGATTGTTGAAATTCTGCAGCATGCATGTGCGCAACAATCGCGGCGTCCGCCAACTATTCAGAATTGGCTCCGGCGCATCTGTGAAGATTCTCATCTCTACGCGTGCGGTTCGCTCAGCACGCGTCGGTTGTAAGAATAGTCGTCGGTGCTTCGGGAAGGCTTAGCGCCGCAGAGTGAAATCCACGCTCCGCCGCGTTAGGCGGGCATCTGGTTAGTTCTCCTGCTCGTCAGACTGACTTCTCGTTGGAGCTCACAATGTGACGGAGCCTGGTCGCGTGGGGCCTCAGGACAAGTAGTCCGAACGGTGGTGCAGATCGTGCGATAGCCCGTGTAGTTCTTGTGACTGGCTCGCAGGTCTGCGGAATTGGCATCGGTAACTGGTCTAACCTTTGGAGAGTTTTTGCGATGATTCGGAAGACGTTATTGACCTTGGGAGCCGCAGCCTTGGCAACCACCGCAATGCCGCGCGAGGCGCAGGCGATCTGCGGTGGAAGTTCGTTCGCCACGTGCGCCACGGTGACCGTGACAAAGACCCTCCTTCCGAGCGGCGCAGTTCAACTGCTGATCAGCGTAACCAACCTTTCCGGGATGAATGGCACCTGGAGTGGCACGCAGTTCACGCAGATCGGCCTCTGGGCACTGCCCAGGACGGCTGCCTATGTCGCCGGAAGTCTCGTTGTCACCGGCGTGAACCTCTCGGCGTGGCAGCTTGGTACTGCCGGCCTGAGTGGCTCGGGCATTCAGCAGTTCGTTATCGGCGTTGACACGCAGAACGGCATCAACGGAGCACTTGGCGCAAATAATACGGCAACGTTCCAGTTCAACATCACGGGCGCGACGCTCGCCCAAATAAACGTCCAGAATTGGGCGATCCACGGCCAAGGCGGCCCGCAGGGTTGCTCGACCAAGCTCGTATCCACGAACGGGACAGTGAATGCCGGCCCATATGACGCAGCGTGCACAGCACCGACGGTGACACCTGAGCCAGCCTCGCTTGCACTGTTCGCGACGGGCCTAGTTGGACTCGGCGGCGCGGGCATCCATCGCCGGCGACGACGTCACGCCTAACGCGTCCACCTCTTCCTGTACGTGGGCCGCCCCTCTACGGGGGCGGCCCTTTTGTTTCTTCGATCGGCGGTTCACGCTCGCGCGGCAGCTTCGGCCAGCCGTCGGACCACTTGCGACGAGGGAGACGGACCTGTGACCTTGCGGCTTATTCGGGAGGGCTAGTCCTAACTGGTAAGGCAGCGGTCTTGAAAACCGCCGGGTGGTGACACCCTTACAGGTTCGAATCCTGTGCCCTCCGTGACCTGCTCAGGGCAACAACAAATTGGCGCCGGCGATGACAAGTCGCCTAACTACACGCGGAGTAACCCTGAGACGGAAAACGTGATGGTCCGGTTGTGACCGGCGGCAAACGCTTTTAGTCCTGATAAGAGATCGGAGGTACGCCTTGTATCGGCATCTTCTCATATGGTTAGGCCTCAGCCCGCCGCAGAGCCGAGTCTACTGCCGGTGACGACGCCACGAGCGTCTAGCCCTAAACGGGGTGCGGTGATGGGTGGACTCTCAATTCGCACGAAGCTCTTTCTTTTGGTGACCGGGCTGCTGGCGGCGGTCACGGTTTTCTACTCCTGGGTCGCCTATCGCGAGGTTCGCTCCGCGGCGCGCAACGCCACCGTGGCGCGACTCAACGGCATTGCGACACAGTGGGCCCAGTTGCTCGCTGCCAGCCGTCAGCAGCAGCTTGCCGCGCTCCGGAGGGCCGCGGATAGCGCGGCTGTTTTGGCAATTCTCGCGCAGCCTGACGCTGCGAAGGACAGCAGCCACCTGGCTGGACTTCGCAAGCTCTTCCCGCCCCAGGCTCAACGCCTCTCAGTTCAGGTATTCTCTGCTGACGGCAGCGAACTGGCTCGCCTCGGGGACTCGATCGCGTGGGCTGATCCGGCCGCAAAGCGTGAGCAGCTCACGGCCACGGCGCTGTCG
>CBQVAZ010000414.1:0-3986 GCA_967720205.1 uncultured Gemmatimonadaceae bacterium
TCCGGTCTCGTGGGCGCGTGTGCAGGAGATCGCCGGAAGCGAGAATGTGGGTCGGCCGCACGTCGCGAAGGCGATGATGGAAGCGAAGGTGGTGCCTAACATCAACGCGGCCTTCACGCCGGACTTCATCGCGGACGGCGGGCGCTGCTACGTGCAGCGCGTCAAGATCACTCCCGAGGAAGCGATCGCGCGCATCCACGAGGCTGGAGGAGTGGCCTGTGCGGCGCATCCTGCGCGAACCAAGCTGACCGACCCGGAGATCGAACACCTTGTCGACTCAGGGCTGGACGCGATCGAGGTGTACTATCCGCAGCACAGCGCGGACGATACGCGCCGCTTCGAAGAGGTCGCCGCGCGCTACGGATTGCTGACGTGCGGCGGGTCGGACGATCACGGCGACATCAACGAAGGGCGCTTGATGGGGACGATCAGGCTCCCGTACGTGCACGTTGAACGGCTGCACATCGCCATCGCCGATCGTCAGAGCGAGGCTCGTGGCGGACCCGCATAGTCGCGTCAAAGTGACAGAAGGCAGCGCGAGGTCGAGCGACGCGGCGCCAGCAACGAGTTCAGCGTTAGGCTCGACGTTCCAGTGGCCGCGCGAGCGACGGCGGACCACACCGACCGAGCCACCGGCCACGATTCCGGCACCGCCGCGTATCGAAAACGTAGTTCAGGGGGCGGCCCTCGTAGCCGGCGTCGCGGGAGCGCTGTGGATCTACCTGGCGCCGCTGCCCGCCGGATTGGCTCCCGCCGGCAAAACCGCGTTCGCGGTGTGGCTGCTCTGCACGACGCTATGGATTACGAACTTCGTGCCGTTCGGCGTGACGGGGCTGCTCGCCGTCGCGCTGCTCGGCCTAACGAGAGCGATGACGCCTGCCGAAGCCTATGCCGCGTTCGGCAGCTCGGCAGTGTTCTTCCTGATCGGCATTTTCATCATCGCGGGATCACTCATTCACTCGGGGCTGAGCAAGCGCTGCGCGCTCTGGTTTCTCAGCAAGTTCGAGCGCTCGCCGTACGCGTTCGCGAACGGCATGATGCTGGCCGCGGCGTTCGGAACGGTGTGGATGCCGAACCAGGCCACGACGGCGATGCTCTACCCCATCGCCGTCGAGGTCGCACTGGCGCTGCGACTGCGCCCGATGGAGAGCAACTACGCGAAGACGTTGTTTCTGTCGCTGGCTTGGGGCGCGCTCATCGGGGCGAATGCGTCCTTCCTCGGCAGCAGCCGCGCCGCGCTCGCGTTAGGCATGCTGCAGCAGTCCTACGGGCTCGGGATCAGCTTTTCGCGCTGGATGCTGGCCGGACTGCCCGTCGTGATCCTCGGCGTTCTCGTCACGCCCACCGTGCTGCGGCTCAGCTTTCGCAGGGAAGAAGTCCCGTTTGCGGCCGCGCGCGAGGTAATGGAGCACGAAGTCAGCAGGCTCGGAAAGCTGACACGCGATCATTGGATTACGCTGGGAATCCTGCTCCTGACAATCGGCTCGTGGATCGCCGTGGGCGGCCGTCAGATCGACCTCGCAGTGATCGCACTGCTCGGCGCGGTGACGCTCTTCGCCGCGGGTGTGCTCAAGTGGGAGAACGTCGAACGGCACGTGCACTGGAACATCGTGTTGATGTACGGCGGTGCCATCGCGCTCGGCGTGCTCATCGACAAGAGCGGTGCCGCGAAGTGGCTGCTCGACTCAACGTTAGGCGATGCGCACATCTCGCCAGTCGTGGCGATTGTCGGAGCCGGCGTCGTTTCGCTGTTGCTTTCGGAATTCATGAGCAACGCCGCAGCGGTTGCGGCGGTGCTTCCGCTAGCCTTCACACTGGCAGATCGTGTGGGCGCGAGTCCCGTGGCGATGTGTCTGGCGACGTCATTCGGCGCCGGACTGGATTTCGCGTTCCCGATTAGCACTGCACCGAACACGATCGTGTTCGCGAGTGGCTACCTTCGCACGCGCGACTTCATCAAAGCCGGATCGATCATGACGATCGCTTGCATCCTGATTCTGATCGTCGTGATTCGATACTGGTGGCCAATCATCGGACTGTGACCGTGGAACACCAAGGCGCCGTCATCTGGTTCACGGGATTGCCCAGCTCGGGGAAGTCGACGATCGCACGTGCGGTTTACGACCAGCTGCTGCAGCGCGGATGCAGCGCCGAGTTGCTCGATGGCGCGGAAGTGCGGGAGAGCTTGTCGCGCGGCCTCGGATTCTCCCGCGAGGATCGCGAAGAGAATGTCCGGCGCATCGGGTATGTCGCGAAGCTGCTTTCGCGTAACGGCGTGCTCACGATCTGCGTCGCCGTGTCGCCGTATCGCGCGACGCGCAACGAAGTCCGCCACAATACCACGAACTTCATCGAGGTGTACGTCGAGTGTCCCGTGGAAGTCGCTGCCTCGCGCGATGTGGACGGGATGTACGCGCGCGCGCGCCGGGGAGAGATCGACGAATTCACCGGCGTGAACGCACCGTACGAGGAACCGCTCGAACCCGAGGTGCACGTCCGCTCCGACGTCGAACCTGTCTCAGGAGCGGCGTGGAAAGTCATCCGATCGCTGGAATTGATCGGCCTCATCCCGCCCGATGACGCGGCCGCACGATTGCCGCAGGAAGAGGAAGTCCGCCGCCGGCTTGCCGCGTTAGGTTACATCTAGAATGGCCGAGCGCGGTATCGGCGCTCGATTTGCGGCGTTAGGTGGTGGCGAAGCGGTCGCGCGCCTCGCCGCATTCGCGGCCACCGTGTACCTCGCGCGCACGCTCGGTCCCGCGCTCTTCGGGAGCATCGCGTTCGCGACCGCGATCCTGCTGTATCTCACGCAACTCGCCGACGCCGGCGTGGAACTGGTCGGCGTGCCGCTGGTGGCACGCTCGCGCGACCGGCTCGACGACGTCGTCGGGCCTGTGTTCGCCGCGAGAATATGGCTGGCCGTCGGCCTAACGATTGTCACGATCGCGATCTCGCTGATCGCGCTGCCGCAGCCGGATGGCGTTCTGCTCGCGGGGTATGCCCTCACCCTTCCACTGGCGGCCGCGAGCGCGCGCTGGGTGCATCTCGGCCTCGAGCGCACCGGCTGGATCGCAGTGTCGCGCACGCTGGGAGAAGCGCTCACGCTCCTTCTCGTCCTCGTACTCGTGCGCGACGCCACGCGCATCGGCTACGTGCCAGTCACCACGTTCGCGGGGCAAGCGCTCCTCACACTGCTCCTGATCATCGGCTTGCGGCGATTGGGCTATCGCACGCCTGTTCGCTTCGACTGGGAAGTCGCGCGTCCGACGTTCGATCGCGCGAGACACCTCGTGATGTTCACGATCCTCGGCCTGGTGTTGTTCAATTTCGATCTCGTTTTCATCCGCATCATACGAGGTCGCGCCGAGGCCGGGTTGTACAGCGCCGCGTACACGCTCGTGGCATTTGGAGCGAATCTCATAGTTGCGTTCGCGCACACTGTAATGCCCGTGCTCGCGCGGCTCGACAACGACTTGGATGAGCGCGCGCGCGTTTTTCAGCGCTCCGTTTTCCAGGCCTTCGCGCTGGCGCTCCCCGCTGGACTAGGCGCGGCGCTCATCGCTGATCAGATCCTAGGAACGGTGTTCGGCGATCAATTCGCGGGTGGTGTCGCGGCGATGCGAATCCTCGCGTGGTATTTGCCATTGGCCGCGATTCGCGAGATGCCCGTCGTCGCACTGATTGCGGCCGGCCAGGAACGAGCGCTGCTGCGCGTGAATGCGCTCACGGCGCTCGCAAACGTGATCCTCGTCGTCGCACTCGTGCCGTCGTTCGGCCTGGTTGGCGCGGCGGCGGCGACGGCCGCGACAGAATTCATTCGCTTGTGGCTCGCAGCGCGCGCAGCGGGTCGTGCGGGCTATCCGAGCATCGAGTTGCGGCGGCTCTGGCTGCCCGTGGTTGCTGCGATGGGAATGGCCGCCCTCATGCTGCTCGTTAGGCCGGGCGCGCTGTGGACGTCGGTACCGATCGGCGCGTTAGGTTACGGT
>CBQVAZ010000415.1:0-3965 GCA_967720205.1 uncultured Gemmatimonadaceae bacterium
AACAGGTAGCCGCCGCCCAGGTCCAGCGCGTACGGACCCAGCTGGCCTTTGAGCTGTCGGTTGATCGTGCCGTACGGTGGGACAAACAGCGTCGATTCGAAGACGATGTGTTCGTCCCTCGGAAGCGCCACGAATACGCCGCCGCTGTCGCGCACGCCGACGGCGCCATTCTGCACCGTTAGGCTGCGACCATTGCGCAAGGTGACCGGCTTGTCAGGCGAAAGCCACGCGAGCTTCAGATTGTACCGATGCGCCGTTTCCGCGTACGCCCAATCTGGCGGGGTCCAGAATGGAGCGACGCTACTGCCGATGACCGTGCGCCTGCCTCGCGGAGTACGGAACGTCCACGTTCGGCCGGCATAGTCGAGCGTAATGCCCGAGGCCACGCCTATGCTGGCGGTCCGGATTGTGTCGTTGTCACGGAGCACCCAGAGGGCGCGATCGTCGAGCGAGATCACAACGCGGAATCCGCGAGCCTCTTCGGCTAGCCTGCGCGCTTGCTCGTAATCCCCTCGGCCGATGACCGCGCGAACGCGGTCCACCGAGTCGCTGTTTTGCGCGCCTTCAGCTGGAGGCCTCGGGCCCTCTTCAACTCGAAATCGTTGCGTCGATGTCTGACACGGCAGGCCGCTCGCGGCCACGCCGGCACCAAGTGTCAGAACGAGCAATGAACGCAGCATGACGCCGCGAACATATAAGGCCTGTGCGAATCGCGCCAGAAAAAAAACTCGCGTTCGAATCGCGCCAGAAAAACCGCGCGCCGCTGCCTAACCGCTCAGAACTCTCGCCGGATCGTAAGCGGCCTCGGCCGGTGAACGCGCGCCGACCGCGGAGCCGTTACGCCCCTTGAGCGACGATGCGCGGCGCGTCGACGATCGGAGTGGTCGACAACGGAACTTCGCTGTCCGCTGGCGGTGCAGCGCCGTCCGTGCTCACCGGCGCCAGCATCGCGTGACGCATCACCTCGTCCAGCGTGCTGACGAACGTGAAGGCCATGTTCGTGCGAACCTCGTCAGGCACTTCGCGCAAATCCTTTTGGTTCGATACCGGCAGGATCACCTCGCGCAGGCCAGCGCGGTACGCCGCGAGCACCTTTTCCTTGACGCCGCCGATCTCCAGCACGCGCCCTCGCAGCGTCACCTCGCCCGTCATCGCGACGTCGCGTCTAACGGGCCGCCGGCTCAACACGCTGGCGATGGCGAGCGTCACCGCGATACCCGCGCTGGGACCGTCCTTTGGAATCGATCCAGCCGGGAAGTGGATGTGCAGATCAGTATTGCCGAACGCAGTCTCGGGCACCGCTAACATGTCGGCACGCGACCGCACGTACGAATACGCGGCGTCAACCGACTCGCGCATGACGTCGCCGAGTTGCCCAGTTACAGTCAGCTTGCCAGTGCCCGGCATGCGCAGCGCCTCGATTGTCATGAGGTCGCCGCCGGTCGACGTCCACGCGAGACCTGTGACGGTACCGATTTCCGGCTCCTTCTCTGCCTCTTCCATCGCGTAACGTGGACCGCCGAGGATCTCCTCGACCTTCGCAAGATCGATCACCCACGCGCCGTCCTCACCGTCAGCCTTTTTGCGCGCTCGCTTGCGCATGATCGTGGCGATGTTGCGCTCGAAGTTGCGCAGCCCCGCCTCGCGCGAATAGCGCGACGAGATGTAGCCGAGGACCTCGTCGGTGAACTGCATATCCTTATCGGTCAGTCCGTGCTCTTCGAGCAGGCGCGGGAGCAGATAGCGCCACGCGATCTCCACTTTTTCTTCGATTGTATATCCCGCGATGCGGATGACCTCGAGGCGATCACGCAGCGCCGGTGGAATGTCGAACAGATTGTTCGCCGTGCAAATGAACAATGTCGAAGAAAGGTCGAACTGAAGATTCAAATAGTGATCGACGAAGTCGTGGTTCTGAGAAGGATCCAGAACTTCGAGCATCGCGGCCGTTGGATCGCCGGTAGACCCGCCCCCGGACATCTTGTCGATCTCGTCGATCATGAGCACCGGATCGCGCACGCCGACGCGACGCAGCGCCTGAATCAACAACCCAGGCATCGCACCAACGTACGTGCGACGATGCCCGCGGATCTCGGCTTCGTCACGCACGCCGCCAACCGCGATGCGATAGAACGCGCGCCCGATCGCCTTCGCGATTGCCGCGCCTAACGAGGTCTTACCGGTACCCGGTGGGCCCACGAAGCACAGGATCGGCCCGTGCGGATCGCCGCCGCGCAGTTTGCGCACGGCGAGGAATTCCGTGATGCGCTCTTTCGCCTCTGACAGCCCGTAGTGCCGTTCGTCGAGCAGCTCTTCGACTCGCTTGAGTTCGATCTGCTCGTCGCCTGAGCGCTTGTGCCATGGCAACGAGAGGATCCAATCGAGGTACGTCCGAATCACCTGGTACTCGCTCGACGCCGGCGAAAGCATCTTGAGACGTTCGGTCTCACGCCGCGCCTCTTGAGCGACTTTTTCCGGGAGCTTCGCGTCGTCGATCTTCTTGAGCGTCTCGATCGTTTCCTTCTCGCCCGGATCCGTCTCGCCTAACTCGGCTTGAATCGCGCGCAGCTGCTGTCTGAGGTAGAACTCGCGCTGATGCTGCTCGATCTTCACTTCGGTCTGTCGTTTCACGTCTTCCATGACGCGAGCGCGCTGAACTTCGCGTTCGAGTCGCGACAGGATGAAGCGCAAGCGTTGCCCGACATCCAGACGTTGCAGCACCTCGTCTTTGTCCGAGATGCGGAAGTTCATGTTCGTCGCGGCGAGATCGGCGAAGCGTCCAGGATCCGACACGTTCATCTTCAGGATCTGAGGCACTTCGTCCGGAATACGCTCGACGAGATCGGAGAGCGTTTCTGCTGCCTGCACGACGCGCGTTATGAGATCGTCGATTTCTGCTGGATCGGGTGGCGTCTCCCGCGCGGCCCGAATGACGGCGATGCCATACGGATCGGACTGCGCGATTCCTTCAATCGTTATGCGCCGCAGACCCTGGAGCGTGATCTGCACGGTATCGCCGGGAAGGTTGATGCGCTCGTGCACACGAGCGGCGACTCCCACGCGTCCAACGAATTTCGTGTTATCGATCGGCTCATCGAGATCGCCGCTGGCGACGACGAGCGCGACGATCAGTCCGTGATCTTCATGATCGCGCAATAGCGCGAGGTTCTCCGGCGCACCCATCTGCACAGCAATGGTGCCGAGTGGGTAGACGATCGTCGAGCGCAGCGCCATGAGAGGGAGCCGTGGCGGCAGCTCGGACGTGAGGATCTCATCTTTGCGCTGGAGTCGGGCCATCTCTTTGGGGCTGGGGGCTGCACTGGAAGACGCCCTACACGATCGGCCAATAAACTAGCGCGGCGCCACTGCGAGAGTGGTAGGCCACCCCACGAGGCACAGCGTTACATCACGGACGCCGCCTGCTGCATTTTGCAACACGAGGCTGGTCGCGGGTACGGCAGTGGGGTGTCTGGCGGGCATCGTCTGGACGCGCCGCCTAACGCAGGACTAATGGCCTTCCTGCCGAGCCAGAGCGATCGCGTGGCGTAGCCGCTCCAGCACGTCATCGCTCAGCTCAGTGTCAGGCACGTCGAGGAGGGCCGCAACCGCGCGCGCTTTGGACCCGCCGAAGAACGTGCGCACGAGCTCGCGCAGAGCCGACCGTTGAGCCGTAGCCGGACGCACGACCGGGACGTAAACGAAACTGCGTCCTTCGGCATCGTGCCGCAGATAGCCCTTGGACTCGAGGTATCGCAGCATCGTGCGCACGGCGGAGTAGCTGGGCGGGTCATCCAGGTTCGCCAGCACGTCGCCGACCGTGGCGCGACCTAGTCGATAAACGACGGTCATGATCTGTCGCTCGCGTCGGCCAAGATGATCGAGCGTGTGCCGCGCAGCGCTAGCGTCAGTTGGCGAACGACTGGCCATACGAGCCGTCCGGTCGCGAGTGGCAATAGCTTCGCACT
>CBQVAZ010000416.1:0-3965 GCA_967720205.1 uncultured Gemmatimonadaceae bacterium
TGCCGATGGAGGACACCCACGCCGAGCGGATCCTGACGACGCAGTCGCCGCAGCTCATGGCCAAGAGTGTCGGCCGCATTCTCTCGAGCGTCCGCGGCCCGATCGTGCTGGCTATCTCGGGTGGCGTCGACTCAATGGCGTTGCTGCACCTCGCAGCGCGCTCACGCAGTGTGAGGCGGCGCTCCGTAGTTGCGACCTTCGACCACGGCACCGGTCCACACGCGACGCGCGCAGCGCGACTCGTTAGGGTGACGGCTCGGGCTCGTGCCATCGACGTCGTCTCGGGTCGTGCGCGCACGGTTGGCAGCAGCGAAGCCGAATGGCGTGAGATGCGCTGGCGTTTCCTGCGATCTGTCGCAGCCCGTCGCGGCGCGACGATCGTCACGGCGCATTCGCGCGACGATCAGATCGAAACCGTCGTTATGCGTTTGCTGCGCGGTGCGAGCGCACGCGGCCTGACAGGTCTGTACGCCGCGAGCCCAATCGTGCGGCCACTGCTGGGCGTGACGCGCCGCGCCATCGAGCGCTACGCCCGAGCGCACGCGATCGAGTTCGTTGACGATCCAACCAACTCGTCGCGCGACTTTCTGCGAAACCGCGTGCGGCTCGACATGCTTCCCGCGATCCGCGCCCTGAGGCCGAGCTTCGAGCGAGAGATTCTCGCCCTGTCGAAGCGCGCGGCGCGGGTGCGGCGGGAGACCGAGCGCCTCGCTCGAGGTTTTCTCGTCGCGAGCGGGCGCGATCAGGTAGAGGTATCCGCCGCTGCGCTCGCTGGCTTGGCGCCGGAGTCGCTCGCTCTGCTCTGGCCAGCTTTCGTGGCCTATCTGGGGGTCCCGCTCGATCGACGCGGCGTGATTCGAGCGAGCGAGTTTTCTGAACGGTCGCATCCGGGCCAGCGGGCTCAATGTGGTGGTGGGATCACCTTGGAACGGACCGCCGAGACAATTCTCGTCAAGCGCGGCGAAACCCCGACGCCGGCAACCGTGGAGCTTGGTTCAACGGTCGAATTCGGTGTGTGGCGGATTCGTCGTGTTTCTGCGCGCGCCTTCAGGACTCACGTCGCTCGCATCGGCAGTAGCTGGGCCGCTGCGGTGGAACGCCCTGGCTACTTGCGTGTGCGTGCATGGCAGCCGGGCGACCGAGTTCAGGCGAGCGGCCAATCCGCTCCCCGGCGCGTGAAGCGCTACTTCAGTGAGCTTGCAATCCCCGTGAGCGAACGGAAGAGCTGGCCAGTAGTCGTCGGGGAGCACGGAGTAGTTTGGGTTCCGGGCGTTTGTCTGCCTCCGGCACCGAGTGAACATCTTGGCCACCAACTGACGTACATGATCTGTGAACGACGCGCCTGCTGATCCCAGACTAGATGGTCGCGCCGTCAGGCGGATCGTCTACACCGAGGCGGAGATTGCCGGGCGTGTACGTGAACTCGGCGACCAGATTACGTCTTCGTATCCGGACGGAGATCTTCTCGTCCTTGGGTTATTGAAGGGCAGTTTCATCTTTTTGAGTGATTTGGTACGTAGTATCAAGCGACCCCTGCACGTGGATTTTCTGGTAGCGGCGAGCTACGGGGACGCGGTGGTTTCATCCGGAAACGTGCGTCTGGTGTATGATCCGGAGACGGTCTTGCAGGGGAAGCACATCCTTTTAGTAGAGGACGTTGTCGATTCGGGTAGAACGCTCAACCATTTGATGCAGTTGTTGTCCGCTCGAAGCCCTCGTTCGCTGGAGATTTGCGCTTTTCTTCACAAGCACATTGCTGAGCACCTCTCGCACCCGACGAGGTTCGTTGGATTCGATGCACCGAACGAATTCCTTGTAGGTTACGGGCTCGACCACGCAGAGAATTTCCGACACCTACCGTACATTGCCAGCTTGAAGTCATAGCGATTCTACATGGCACCCACGCCTCCCAAACGGTCGTTCAACTGGAGCCGCTTCTCCAAGACGCTGTCGTTTTGGATTCTGGTGATCCTGATTCCCGTCGCGGTCATCCAGTTCTCCAACGCGCGAGGAGACGCTTCGGCGTCCATCAATTACACGCAGTACCTGCGCGAGGTCGATCGCGGCAATGTGATCAAGGCGACCGTGCAGAACGGTCGCGCTGTTGCCGGAGAATTCCGCGACAAGATCATGGTCGGCACGCGCGAGGTGAAGCGATTCACCGTTAGGCTGCCCGTCGCAGACAATCCCAAAGACGTCGATAAGCTGATCGAGAAGGGCGTAATAATCGACGCGCAGGAACCGCGCATTTCGATCGGCGCGGCGATCTTCCAATTCCTGCCGTACTTCCTGCTGATCGCCTTCTGGATCTTCCTCTTCAGGCAGATGCAGGCTGGCGGTGCAAAGGCGTTCTCCTTCGGCAAGAGCAAGGCAAAGCTGCTCACGGGAGACACGCCCAAGATCACGTTCGCAGATGTCGCCGGTTGCGACGAGGCGAAGGTGGAGCTTCAGGAGATCATCGAATTCCTGAAGGATCCGCAGAAGTTCACGAAGTTAGGTGGACGACTTCCTAAGGGGGCTTTGCTCGTTGGCCCGCCAGGCACGGGCAAGACACTGCTCGCGAAAGCTGTCGCCGGTGAAGCTGGGCGTCCGTTCTTCTCGATGTCCGGCTCCGACTTCGTCGAGATGTTCGTCGGCGTCGGCGCCTCCCGCGTGCGCGACCTCTTCGAGCAAGGGAAGTCGCACGCACCGTGCATCATCTTCATCGACGAAATAGACGCGGTAGGCCGCCACCGCGGTGCAGGTCTCGGCGGCGGACACGACGAGCGTGAGCAGACGCTCAATCAGCTGCTCGTCGAGATGGATGGCTTCGAGTCGAACGACGGCGTGATTCTCATCGCGGCCACGAACCGTCCCGACGTGCTGGATCCCGCGCTGCTGCGTCCGGGGCGATTCGATCGCACGATTGTCGTCGATTCGCCGGACCTTCGGGGACGCGAGGGAATTCTCCGCGTGCACCTGCGCAACAAGCCCATCGCCGACGACGTCGACGTGACGGGGCTCGCGCGCGGCACGCCGGGGATGGCCGGTGCCGACCTTGCGAACCTCGTGAACGAAGGCGCGTTGCTCGCGGCTCGTCGCAACCATGAAAAGATCTACATGGTCGACTTCGAGGACGCGAAGGACAAGGTGATGTTAGGCGCCGAGCGCAAATCGCTCGTCATGAAGGAAGAGGAGCGCCGGCTCACCGCCTATCACGAAGCAGGACACGCTGTGTGTGCGATGGTTGTGAAGGGAAACGATCCGCTGCACAAAGTCACCATCGTGCCTCGTGGTCGCGCGTTAGGCGTCGCGTTCACGTTGCCGGAAGACGATCGCGTCTCGGTGACGCGCGAGCAGATCGAAGCCCGCATCGTCATGGCATACGGTGGTCGCGTGTCGGAGGAGATGATCTTCGGGCACGATCGCGTGACGACCGGAGCGGCCAGCGACATTCAGCAGGCCACGGCACTCGCGCGACGCTATGTCACGCAGTGGGGTCTGAGCGATGAGATCGGACCGATTCTCGTCGGCGATCAAGAGCACGAAGTTTTCCTTGGCCGAGAGTTAGTGAATCGCCGCGAGGTCTCGGAAAAGACCGCGCAGCTTGTCGACGCCGAGGTGAAGAAGGTCATCGTCAACTCGTACAACCGCGCCAAGGTAGCGCTCACGGAAAACCTCGAGCTGCTGCACAAAGTCGCGGCCGCGCTACTCGAGCGAGAGACCCTAACGCGCGACGACATCGAGCTGATGCGAAAGGGGCTACCGCTCCCACCGCGTCTCCCGTCGACTCCGTTGCCGCCAGCGCCGGCAACGCCTCCGCATAGCGCACTTCCGGCTCCCAAGCCAAGCGCTCCGCCACTGCTCGGCGAGCCGGGGATTAGTCCTGCTTAGTAGGTCAGAGGTTAGAGTCAAATGCCGCCCCGCCCAATGCGGGGCGGTTTCTTTTTGTGCTCCGACGCGCTTGGCTGGCATCACGGACGAAG
>CBQVAZ010000417.1:0-3963 GCA_967720205.1 uncultured Gemmatimonadaceae bacterium
AGCTCGTAGATGTTGTGCGCGTTGGGGACGACGCGTCGCATGGCTTGTTCGGCGTCGAGACCGGCGAGAACGTCACGCCAGGATGGGCCGTGCCACGCGTCACCTGCCACAATCGAGCGCAGGTCAGCAACCAGGTAAGACATATGAGGCGCAGTGGTGTGCATGTAATTCCAACGAAGGGAAATTCAAAATCACAGCATCATCAATATCTGAGAATCCTTATCTTTCCGTCGAAACGCTCAGCCATGCGAGTTAGTGAATGACAGCCCGCATATTTGCGGTACTGGCAGGTTCAATCGCTCTTGCCGATTGCCAGGCACCCATTCAGCGATTCACAGTGCGGGACGTGGCCACCGTGCAATCGATTCTCGATTCGGTGACCGCCGACATTCGCGCGTCAAAATGGGAGAACCTTGGCAAGCATTTCTCTGACGACGCGTGGTTCGTCGCCGGCAGTGCAGTCATTGGCGGACAAACCGCTATCGTGCACTGGGCCAAATCGCTGTCGCAACTCGAGTCGTTCAGTTTCGGCCCGGCCGAGGTGCATGGCGATGCAGGCCTCGCGTACGGTTGGAGTCCAGTATATGTGAAATTCAAAGATCTTCCAGCCGACACGGCGAGGCAGCTTGTTGTGTTTCGGCGCGGTTCCGATCGGCGCTGGGTCATTCAGGCGATCAGCATGAACAGCGACTTGCCACTGCCGCCTTCAGCGCACGCAACCGGGCCGGCGCCACGTTAGGCACCGTCGGTTCAGTCCACATTCCACGAGCAACTGCGAGAACAACAACCTTGTCCATCAGCGAAAGCTTTCTGGAGCGGTCGCTGTATTTCTTGAGCAACGAGTACCTGCCAAAGATTCGACTTGCTATCGAGCCGTTGAGCGACGACGCGATCTGGTGGCGCGCCAACGAAGCCTCGAACTCAATTGGCAACCTCATGCTGCACTTGGCGGGAAACATTCGGCAGTGGATCGTGAGCGGCGTCGGCGGCGCAGCTGACGTTAGGCAGCGTTCAACGGAGTTCAGGGCCCGCGGCGGCAAGGACAGGACGGCGCTCCTGGCGCATCTCACGGCGGCCGTGGGCGACGTCGATGCTGTCTTGGCCAAGCTCAGCCCGGACGAGCTCCTCAGCGAGCGCCAAATCCAGGGTCGTTCGGTGACCGTATTCGAGGCTGTGTACCACGTGGTGGAACACTTTTCGACCCACACTGGTCAAATCATCCTCCTGGCCAAGATCCACGTGGGGGAGAAGGTGAAGTTTTACGATGACGCGGATCTGGCTCGACCGCTGTGGAAGGAAGGAACGAAGAGCTAGGGGATAGGAGGATAGGGGATAGGGGATAGGGGATAGGAAAAAAACGACCGCTCAGACCTCAGACCTTGAGCTAGATTAAGCACATGCATGACCGTCGTGAATTCTTGAGACTTGGCCTCGGTGCCGCGTTAGGCGTCATCGCCTTGCCGGCCAGCGCCTGGGCCCTCACCCAGCCGCCGAAGAACATGCGTCGGCGGATTACCGTCTACAAATCGCCGGAGTGCGAGTGCTGCAAGAAGTGGGTGGAGCACATCAAACAGACGGGGTGGATCATCGACGTCAAAGACGTCGACGACATGGCGAAGGTGAAGAAGGACGCGCGCATCCCCGCAAAGGTGCAGTCCTGCCACACAGCCGTCGTCGGGCGCTTCGTGTTCGAAGGGCACGTCCGAGCCGACTTGATGCTGGCTTTCATGGACAAGCCGCGCGGTGTAGCGGGTCTGGCCGTCCCTGGGATGCCCACGGGCACGCCGGGCATGGAAGTGCCCGGGCGTGCGCCGGAGCACTATCAAGTGCTCGGCTGGTACCGCGACGGGCGCACGTTCGTGTACGCGTCGCTCTAAGCAGTAGCACGCGCCAGCGCGGCGAGCGCTGCAACAAACGCGATAAGCGGCACTGCCGCCAACGAAGCAGACCGGAGTGGCCTGTACCAGGGCTTCGGCAAGCGCTGATAGCGGGCCACTATCGCCATCGCGAACAACACGACGCTCAAGCCCACGGCCCAACCAACGAGCCGCGGATTGCGACCCTCCACAAAGAGCGCGGTCGGCGACCACGCCCCGGCGATGAACGTGAGCGAATTGAGCAGGATCGCCGCGAGATGCACACGCTGTCCGAGCGGCGCCTGACTCCATATAGTCGACGCGCCGTAGGCGATGACGGCGAAGACAACCGTATACAGAATCGCGTTGAAAGAGAGCATCAATTACTAGATAGGGGATAGAAGGGCGAAGCTTTCGTTAGGCGATGACAAAGTCGCGGTAGTTCTTATCCCTATCCTCCTATCCGCTATCCCCTATCAACTATCCCCTACGCGAGAACCTTCTTCGCTATCGTCTGCAATTGCATGTTCGACGTCCCCTCGTAGATCGTCCCGATCTTGGCGTCGCGATAGAACTTTTCGACTGGGAAGTCCTTGGTGTATCCATAGCCGCCGAACAGCTCGACGCATAACGAGGTGACGCGCTCGCAGACCTGCGACGAGAAGAGCTTGGCCATCGCGCCTTCCTTGGCGATGTCGTGGCCAGCATCCTTGAGACGCGCGGCGTTGTACACCATTAGCCGCGCCGCCTCCAATTCTGTGGCCGCCTGCGCGATCTGAAACTGCACCGCCTGGAAGTCGGCGACGGCCTTACCGAATTGGCGCCGTTCCTTGACGTAACTCGTCGTGGCGCCTAACGCGCCGGCGGCGATGCCGATCATCTGCGCGCCGATGCCGATGCGCCCTTCGTTCAAGGTTTCGATCGCGACCTTGTACCCCTGCCCGGGAGTGCCTAACACGTTGGCTTCTGGGACTTCGCACTGATCCAGAATCAGCTCCGTCGTACTCGAGGCGCGGATGCCGAGCTTGTCCTCCTTCTTGCCGACCGAGAATCCAGGAAACCCGCGCTCGACGATGAACGCCGTGATCCCCTTGTAGCCGGCCGCCGGATCCAGCGTCGCGAAGACGACGTATATCTCCGCCTCGGCGCCGTTCGTGATCCACATCTTGCGGCCATTGAGCACGTAACCCGCGCCGCGCCTAACAGCGCGCGTCGCGAGACCGAAGGCGTCGGAGCCTGAGCCGGGCTCCGACAACGCATAGGCCCCGACGCTGTTCGACGTGAGACGCGAGAGATACTGCTCGCGCTGCGCCGGAGTCCCGTAGCGTGATATCGGGTAATTCGCCAGCGTGTTCTGCACGTCGATCACGACAGCCATCGAGGCGTCGACCTTGCTCAACTCTTCGACGGCGAGCGCCACCATCATGAGCGAGCCGCCCGCGCCGCCATACTCCTCGGCGACTTCGATCCCCATCAGGCCGAGATCGAAGGCCTTCGTTATCAGGTCGGGATCGATCTTCGCTTGCCGCTCCATATGAGCGACTCGTGGCGACACGTCGTTCTGTGCAAACGCCGCGACCGCGTCGCGGAAGAGACTCTCGTCCTGCGACAGACAAGTGAGCGGCGATGGTGTTTGGTGTTCGGTGGTCATGTTCATCGGCAAAGATGCGAGCGCGCCCGAGCGAGTCAATCGCTGTCAGCCGACAACCGAGGGCGGACAGCTGTCAGCCGGCCCTCGACAGCTGGTAATGAAAGAGGCGGCTTGCGCCGCCTCTTGGACTTGCGAGTACAATCGATTTCGTTAGGCGTTGCGATCGAGGCAACCTTTGAACTTGAGATTGTTTTCCTCGTCGGTGTGGATCGGGAAGTTCACATCGGTGCCGTACGCGCTGGTCTTATAGTGCGGACCAGTCGGGAACACGTTATCCGGTGTCCGTTGGAACTGGCGCACGAGACGGCGTAGGTCGCCCAGCCGTTGACCACGGCTGAACGTCCAAAATGCCTTTTCGCGGAACGTAAGGCTTACACGCGCCGTGTCAGTACCCGGATCCGTTAGTGCCGCCAGCGCGGTTGCCGGGATCACGACCGTGCCGACCTGCGTGACACG
>CBQVAZ010000418.1:0-3955 GCA_967720205.1 uncultured Gemmatimonadaceae bacterium
AAGGACCACCCTTCGCCTTCCATGCGCCACCAGTGCCGCAGCTCGTTGGGATCCGTCCATGCCCGGAAGAGTCGCTCCGCGTCGGCGCGTATAGTTTGCGTTAGGCGCAGAGAGTGTGTTGTCGCCGATGTCATGACTGCCGCTCCTTGCTCTTAGTTGAAGGTGGTTGCTCGACGAAGCGTGCCAGAGACTCGAGCTGGCCGGCCCAGAAGACGCGGTAGCGTTCGACCCACTCGGCGGCCTCGCGCATCGCGGCGGCGTCCAGTTCGCAGCGACTGATGCGGCCTTCCTTTTCGCGTCGCACCAGGCCAGCGCGTTCAAGGACTCGCAAGTGTTTGGAGATCGCCGGTCGCGAGACGCGGAACGGTCGCGCCAGTTCGCCGACGGTGGCGTATCCCTGCGAGAGGCGGCCGAGGATCGCCCGCCGAGTGGAATCGGCGAGTGCTCCGAAGGTACGATCGAGTCTCCGATTATTGGTAACCATCTGGTTACCAATATATGGTGAGTGAATTCTGACCGTCAAGAGCGGTTCCAGGGGACGGCGCAGAGCGGCAACTTGAGGCCGCTAATGTTGATCTTCTACCGCATGGTACTGATCGTCTGTCTGCTGCTCGCGCTCTGGCGCAACCGCTGGGCGTATGCGGCATTCGTGCTGCTCGGGCTGATCTACTTTCCGCTCACACAAGGATTCCAGCTAAGTCCCAAAGCGTGTGAGCTACTGCCGAGCGTGGGTCTCGCGATCTACTCACTCCGGAATTATCCGCACATCGTAGGATTCAGCTTCTTCTTCGTGCTGAGCTACATCCAGTTCGATGGTGCCGCCGGTCTCTCACGATTTGCATGGGCGGCGCTCGCAACACTTACCATGGGTGCGCTTGTAGAGCTGGCCGAGGGGATAAGCGGCCTGGGACACTGCCGCATGCGCGATTTGATCCCGGACGCTGCCGGCGCCCTCCTCGGGGCAACGTACGTGCTTGTTTGGAACCTGGCGCGCAAGCAGCTGTTGCTCCGAGTAACTCGTTAGGCTTACGCAGAGCAACTATGTTCGACACTGGCGAACCTTCGACGAAGACAGAACTGGTCGCTGCATTGAAGCGGCTCACGTGGGAAGGCTCGCGCGCGTTAGGGACGATGCCTCTCGACGTCTTTTTCGCGCCGCAAGGCGACAAGTGGTCGCCGGCTGAGCACGCGCTGCATTTGCAGAAGTCCTCGGCGCCGCTTGCCTTGGGCCTCAGGCTTCCGGCGTGGCTGCTGCGCATGCGCTTCGGCCGGCCGACGCGGCAATCTCGCAGTTTCACAGAGTTACGTGATGACTACCGACGTGCGCTCGCCGAAGGTGGCCAGGCCGGCCGATTCGCCCCTGCGCGAGAAGGCCCAGCGCCGAATCCCGATGAGCGTCGAGGAGAAATCCTTATTCAGTGGCTTCTCACGAATGGTCGCCTGTTCAACGTGCTGGCGCGTTGGCGTGAGGATCGACTCGACGCGGTTCAGCTGCCGCATCCTTTGTTGGGGATGCTCACCGTCCGCGAGATGGCTGCGTTCACCGTCTACCACACTTCGCACCATCTGACGCTCGTCATGCAGCGCGTGGCGGCGAGTGCCTAACCGCGGTCTCATCGAGGCAGTAGCCGTCGGCATTGTCGTGATGCTTGCCGGCACGCTCCCGCGCAACGCTCTCTTCGCGGCAAACTTGCGCGTGTTCCCCAACGTGCCGTGGGCGGTTCCGCTGATCGCCGTTTATCTCTGGTTCTTCTGGCGCTATCTCGACGGCAAAGGGCCACCGCCGTCTACGGCAGAAGAGCGCCACGCGAGCCTGCGCGACACCACTCGCGCCTAACGTGTGGACCTACGCGCTGCTCGCGGGTGGTCTGGCCATTGTGGCTCTCGTGCTAGCGCTGCGACTGGCGAACCGACTGGTCGTCCTTCCCAGTCAGCAGTTGCCAGACATGGCGAACGTTCCGCGGCTCACAGTACTCGCACTGCTCCTCGCCGCGGCGCCGGTCGCAGGCATCGTTGAGGAAGCTTCGTTTCGGGGCTATATGCAAGGACCCATCGAGCGGCGTCACGGCTTGCTCGTCGCGATTCTGGTGACGGGGACGATGTTCGCTGTGGCGCACCTCGACTTCTCCCTCATGCTGTGGCCGTACTATGTTGCCGTCGCCGCGATCTACGGCAGCATTACCTACCTAACGAACTCGATCCTTCCGGCCGTCGTGCTGCACACCGGCGGCAACATCTTTTCGAATCTCGACCTCTGGCTTCACGGCCAAGCGGAGTGGCAAGCTGCTGCGGGCAAGGCGTCGCTGATCTGGGATAGCGGCATCGATCGATCGTTCTGGACGTCGACGATGGTTCTGTTGGGAGTAGCGGCCGCCACAACGCTGGCGTACTTCAAACTTGCCCGCGTTACCCGGAGCGCCACTACGGCATAGTCAGATTACGAGACATCAATCAGTAACGGCTTATTCCAAAGGACCGCACCAAAGCCACACCTTAGTCCTGTTACAGACCGCCAGCTCGTTTGGTTGTTGGCGTTAGGTAACTGCAAAAGCAAACAACGTTCGGATCTCTCGGATCTCTCGGATTGGGCGGATAGGACGAATCAACCCACCTTGTTTGAGCCGAATCCGGACAATCCGCTCAATCCGGTTTTGTCCGAAGAGCTCTTATTTTTTTAGATGATTGCGATGCGACCCAAGAGTGCTCACAGAGCGACTGTGATTGCCGTGCTGTTCGCAGCAGCGATGCTAGCGTGCGACAGCGCGCTGTCGCCGACCGCGGAACTGAGCGATGCGCGAAAACGCTGGGCAGACAAAGGCCCTGCCTCTTACAGCATCGACATCTTTCGCTCCTGCGAATGCACGCCCGAGATGAGCGGCCCGGTCGTCGTCAATGTGCAGAACGGCATGGTGCAGTCTCGCGCCTACCGAACCGGCGGACTGGTGCCACCCAACATGGCGCAGCTCTTTCCGGGCGTTGAAGGTCTGTTCGACCTGATCGCCGACGCTGCAGAGCGCCACCCACATCGCCTCGAAGTACGCTACGACCGCGACCTCGGCTATCCCGCGTGGGTCGTGATCGACTACGACAAGACGATCGCGGACGACGAATTCACGTATAGCGTGATGACCTTCCGCCGCCTCTAGCCGCTCGCGGCGCGAGCCGCGACGCCTTAGGCTATACGGTGCCAGAATCAACGTCGCACCGGGGTGAGATGCCTAACGAATTGAAGGCTGCCGCATGATCGCGCCCAAGCCGGTCGTCCTCGAAGGGAGAGGAATCCGCTTGGAGCCGCTGACGATGGAGCATCACGACGCGCTCGTCGCAGCAGCGTCCGACGGAAAGCTCTGGGATCTCTGGTTCACATCCGTTCCAGAACCCTCGCAGGCCAATGCGTACATCACGGCGGCGCTCACTGGACAGCGTGACGGGCACATGCTCCCCTGGGCCGTGCGCGAATTGACGACGAACTCCGTCATCGGCAGCACGCGCTACCATGATATAGTCCCAGCCATCGACCGCGTGGAGATCGGCTGGACGTTCTACGCGGCGACATGGCAGCGCAGCCACGTCAATACGGTCTGCAAACTCATACTGCTCGAACACGCGTTCGATGCACTCGGCTGCAAGGTCGTTGGGCTACGTACCGACAACTTCAACTTTAGATCGCAGAAAGCGATCGAGGCGTTAGGTGCCAAGAAGGACGGCGTCATCCGCCACCACTATGCGCGGCGCGATGGGTCAATACGCGACTCGGTGTTCTACAGCATCCTCGCGAGCGAGTGGCCTAACGTGCGCCGTCACCTGGAGCTGCGGCTTTCCCGGCACGAGAACCACGCGCGGCAGCCATAGCCGCCTCGATCTCCTTGGCGGTGTAGGGAAGGCCGGCGCTCAGCACCTCGTAGCCGGTCTCAGTGATGAGGATCATGTCCTCCAGATAGAAGGCATCCTCGTC
>CBQVAZ010000419.1:0-3953 GCA_967720205.1 uncultured Gemmatimonadaceae bacterium
AGAAGAGCGCCAGCTCATCGATCCGACCAACAGTGGCGCCGTGCGTGCACTTCACATCGTCGGCGAAGATCTCCAGCTGCGGCTTGGTGTCGATCTTGGCGCGCTCGGAGAGCAGTAGCGTGTTGTTTGTTTGCTTCCCGTCCGTCTTCTGCGCGATGGGATGCACGTACACCTTGCCGTTGAATACGCCGTGCGACTCGCCATCGAGGATGCCTTTGTACAGCTCGCGGCTGAAGCAGTTAGGCTCGGCGTGCTCGATGCGAGTTTGATGATCGCCGTGCTGTGTACCGTCCAGCATGTACATACCGTTCAACGTACATCCGCACCCAGCACCGCCTAACACCGTGTAGACGTTGCTTCGAGCGAGCGCGCCGCCGCTCGAGAAGGAGAAGGCGTTGTAATGTGAGTCCCGGCCCTGGCGGACTTCTATCGTTCCGACGTGAACGGCACCCTCGCTTTCGCGTTGCAGCGTGTAATGGTTGAGCGTCGCTCCGTCGCCAACGGAGACTTCGGTTACTGCATTGTTGAAGTACGCTTCGGCACCAAGACCGACGTACTGCTCCATGACCATCGCCTTCGCGTTAGGCTCGACGACGATGAGCGCGCGTAAGTGCGCCACACCGCCGGCCGCCGCGCGGTCGCTGAAGTGCAAGATGTGAATGGGAGCCGAGACCTGCGTCCCGGCCGCGACGTGCAGAAAAACCCCATCGTGCAGGAACGCAGTGTTGAGCGCCGTCAGCGCGTGCTCGTCGATGGACGCAATGCGCGTCAGATATCGCTCCAGCAGCGTGGGCTCTTCGTGCACGGCGCTAGCCAGACGCAGCACGCGCACGCCATCCGGCAGACCCTGCATCGTCGATAGGGCCGACGAGTAGCGTCCGTTCACGAACACGATCGTCGGCAACGTCGCGTCGAACGAATAGCTCGACACGTCGGCAGGTGTGAGCAGGCTGCTCCCTGATGCCATCGGCTCGAACGCAGCGTCGGCAAGCGGGGCCAGCGACGTGTAGTGCCAGTCTTCGTTCTTTGTCGTTGGAAATCCTAACGCCTCGAAGCGTGCCATTGCCTCGGCACGGCGCGAAGCCAGCCATCCCGGACGCTCGCTGCCGCGCCCTTCGCGTTCTGCGAGCGCAACGAACTGCTCGCGATACTTCGTGCTCACGCGCGCGCTCCAGCGGGCTCAGTGAGCCAATCGTAGCCCTTCTCCTCCAACTCGAGCGCTAGCTCCTTGCCGCCCGATCGCACGATGCGACCGTTGGCTAGTACGTGCACGTAGTCAGGCACGATGTAGTTGAGCAATCGCTGATAGTGCGTGACGATCACGAACGAACGGTTTTTGCTTCGCATCTTGTTCACGCCATCGGCGACAGTGCGCAACGCGTCGATGTCGAGCCCCGAATCTGTCTCGTCGAGAATCGCGAGCTTTGGCTCGAGCACGGCGAGCTGCAGGATCTCGTTGCGCTTCTTTTCACCGCCGGAGAATCCGGCGTTCACGGAGCGATTGAGCATCGACCCGTCGAGATCGACGTATTTGAGCCTCGCATCCATAATGTCGAGGAAATCCATGGGATCGACCTCCTCCAGCCCCTGCGCCTTACGCTTCGCGTTGTACGCCGAGCGCAGGAAGTAGGCGTTGGAGACGCCGGGGATCTCGACTGGATACTGGAAGGCGAGAAAGACGCCCGCCTGCGCGCGTATCTCAGGATCCATGTCCAGCAGATCCTGTCCGTCGTAGGTCACTGAGCCGCTTGTGACTTCATAAGCCGGATGCCCGGCGAGAACTTGAGCGAGGGTGCTCTTCCCCGACCCGTTAGGCCCCATGATGGCGTGAACTTCGCCGAGGTTCACGGCCAGGTTGATTCCGCGAAGGATCTCTTTGTCGCCGGCGTTAGCGCTTAAGTCTTTGATTTCGAGTAGTGACATTCTCTGAAGTAGGTCAGAGGTCAGAGGTCGGAGGTCAGAGTAGGCCAGGGCGCGTCGTTTGCTCTGACCTCTGACCTCAGACCTCTGACCTATTCGTTATCCCACGCTTCCTTCCAACGTGATCCCGAGGAGTTGCTGTGCTTCCAGCGCAAACTCCATCGGCAATTCCTTGAACACTTCCTTGCAGAACCCCGCAACGATCATCGACACCGCGTTCTCAGCCGTTAGGCCGCGCTGGCGCAGATAAAAGATCTGATCCTCACCGATCTTCGACGTCGACGCTTCGTGCTCGACGATCGACGAGTTGTTCTGCACTTCGATGTACGGGAACGTGTGCGCGCCGCAGCGATTCCCGATCAGCATGGAGTCGCACTGCGTGTAATTGCGCGCTCGCTCGGCGCGTGGCAGCACCTGCACACGCCCGCGATACGAGTTGTTCCCCTTTCCAGCCGAGATTCCCTTCGACACGATCGTCGACTTCGTGTCCTTGCCGATGTGGATCATCTTCGTGCCGGTGTCTGCCTGCTGGTAATTGTTCACGACCGCCACCGAGTAGAACTCACCCACCGAACGATCTCCCTGCAGGATCACGCTGGGATATTTCCATGTGATCGCCGACCCAGTCTCGACTTGCGTCCAGGAGATCTTGGAGTCGTTGCCTAACGCTTTGCCGCGCTTGGTCACGAAGTTGTAGATCCCGCCAACACCCTCTTCGTCGCCAGCGTACCAGTTCTGCACTGTGGAGTACTTGACGGTGGCTCCCTTGAGCGCGATCAGCTCGACGACCGCCGCGTGCAGCTGATTCGTCGAGCGCTTGGGCGCTGTGCATCCTTCGAGGTAGCTCACATACGCTCCCTCATCGGCGATGATGAGCGTGCGCTCGAACTGCCCCGTATCCGCGGCATTGATGCGGAAATACGTCGACAACTCCATCGGGCAGCGCACACCCTTCGGCACGTACACGAACGATCCGTCGCTGAACACGGCGGAATTGAGCGCGGCGAAAAAGTTGTCGCTGTAAGGCACGACGGAGCCGAGGTACTTCTCGACGAGGTCGGGATGCTCGCGCACAGCTTCGCCGAACGAGCAGAAGATGATGCCGAGCTTCCCCAACTCTGCTTTGTAGGTCGTACCGACAGACACGGAGTCGAACACGGCATCAACGGCGACGCCGGCGAGCAGCTTCTGCTCGCTGAGCGGAATGCCGAGCTTGTCGTACGTCTCGCGGATCTTGGGATCCAGCTCGTCGAGACTGCCTAACGGCTTGGCAGTCTTAGGAGCGGAGTAGTACGACACTGCTTGGTAGTCGATCGGCGGATACTTCACGTTCGGCCAGTGTGGCTCAGTCATCGTGAGCCAACGGCGATACGCTTTGAGCCGCCACTCGAGCAGGAACGCCGGCTCGTTCTTCTTGGCCGAGATCGCGCGCACGGTCTCTTCGGTGAGGCCCGGGGGGAGCGTGTCTGCGGCGATATCGGTCGAGAAACCGTGCTTGTATTCGCGGCCGACCAGGGATTCGATTGTGCTGCTCATGATCTCGTCTCTTCCGTCGCCGCATGCTGCGGCGAACGTGCTTGAATGCAGTACTCGCAACACGTGGCGCCGCTCGCGATATGCTGCGTGCGCTCGACGTGCGCGCCTAGCCACTCCTCCAGAAACGTCGCCTCCGCGGCACAGATCTCCGGAAAGCGCTGCGCGACCGCCCGGATGGCACAGTTGTGCTCCGTGAGCCGCTCCGCGTCCGCCTCGGCCATATAGCCTAACGAGGAGAGCAGCTCCGCCAGTTGCGTCGCGCGCTCCGCCAGCGGCAGCGTCGACAGCTCCGGCATCCGCTCCGCGGCCAGGGCCTCCCAGCGACGCCGGAAGACTTCCACCACGCCATCCACACCGATCCGCTCGCGCAGAACCTCCAACGCCTCCGTCAGCGCCTGGTCGTACGCGCGCGGGAAAAGTGCCTCGCCGGCCTCGGTCAGTGAATAGGCGAAGACGGGCCCGCCCACTCCATGCACCACTCGCTGGTACTGGACGGT
>CBQVAZ010000420.1:0-3949 GCA_967720205.1 uncultured Gemmatimonadaceae bacterium
GGAACCGGCCTGGAAGAGCGTCGCCGTGTCGACAGGATTGGATGATCCCGCTTCCATCACGCCGTACGCGCGTGCCCACGCGAGATGTCCATTCGAAATGAACGCGCTGCTCACCCCAGGCACTGCGTACCGCTGCATGCGCGCGCTGAGGGCGAGTCCGGTATCTGCGCCAGCCAGGGCGACGACGCGAATGAGACCACGCTCGATGCGCGCGATCCGTGCGGCGATGCTCGTGTCCGCGGCGGAGCGCGCTGCCGCGCCGCCGTCTTTCGTTCCGGAGCACGCGACGCTACTCAGCGACAAGGTAGCGGCGATAACGCTGGCACGGACGTAGGCCATCGCGCCGAAGCTACTGCGTGGAGCGACCGCGCGATTGTCCCAATGCAGCATCCTTGTCTCGGCGACGCGTCTCGCGCACGATCTGCGCCCGTGTTACGTCAGTCTCGCCGCAGCTTGCGAATCTCTTCGAGGATCTCGATATCCGCCGCATCTTGAAGGCGACCGGTGCGTTTGGACTCGATGAGATCTTCGATTGACGCCGTCGGCACTGACACGCCTTCGACCTTGAATGTTGTCGCGCGTGGGTAGGCCTGCTTCCACGTCACGTTCCACGCACGCGTCAAGATGTCCACGTTCGGTGTGTCGCCAATCATGGTGACGGCGCGTCGGGCCACATCCTCGGCCAGATGCTCGCCTGCTAATCCTAAGCCTAACGCGGCCAACGCGCGCAACACGCGCTTGGCGTTCGCCACCGTCGGCTCAATGAGAATGTCGATATCGCGCGTGGCGCGCGTCGTCCCCCAGAGTTGCATCGCAGTCGCCCCCATGACGACATACTTGGCGTGCTCGGCGTTCAAGCGGCTGCAAACGCGCGCTACACGAGTGTCGTATTGCTTCATGCCGTCCGGTCATGGCGACGCTTCCACTGCGCGTAGTCCTCATATCGGTCGAAGGCCACAATCTGATGCGCTCGCGGCGGCTCGCGCGCCTCTGCTAACCGCATCGTCTCTTCTGCCTCACGCACGCGTTGTTCTGGCGTGAGCGCCAGGTCGCGAGTGAGCTGAGCGGATCTCGATGCACCAAGTCCGCGGACGAGCGGCGGCGTCGAGTGCGCCTCGTCGGTCCCTCGCGAGGCCATGACCTCTGCGTAGCGGCGGATGGCTTCGGCGACAACCCAGCTGCGCGACCGATCCAGGGAGCCGGCAAGTCGATCGGCGGCAGAGAGGTCCTGTGCCGGTAGCGTGATGGCGATCCGTCGGTACAGCGTCTTCTTGCGTGGCATATCGAGTATTACTCAGTATGCAACCACAGGCACGCCACGGCAACACTTCTCATCAGCTATCGGACTCGGCTGCATGACACGATCGATTGCCAATGTGACCTCAAACGGCGATCTTGCCTGGGTCATATAACAGAGTGCACGGAGTTGGCCGTGGCCTTCACAATCAGAGTGAACGGGGGCACGCACCGCGTCGACGTCGACGGCGATACGCCGCTCCTTTGGGTTCTGCGCGACGCGATTGGTTTGACCGGCACCAAGTACGGCTGCGGTGTCGCGCAATGTGGTGCTTGCACGGTGCTTCTCGACGGCAAGCCGCTGCGCTCGTGTACTCTGCCGGTTTCCGCGCTCGGCAACGCCGAGGTGACGACCATCGAGGGCGTCACCGGACAAACAGCGAGCGCGGTCCAGCGTGCGTGGGTTGCACGCGATGTACCGCAGTGCGGCTTCTGCCAATCGGGGCAGGTGATGAGCGCAATCGCACTACTGCGCGCTGTGAAGAACCCGAGTGATCGGGACATCGACCTCGCGATGAATGGCAACATCTGCCGCTGCGCCACCTACGTGCGCATTCGTGCCGCCATCAAGGACGCCGCTCGGGCGCAGAGGGTTGACGCATGAGCGCACTCGACACTCCCATCACTCGCCGTACAGCCGTGCAAAGCATGGCTGGCCTAGTCATCGGTTTCTACCTGCCCCGCGGCTTGCGGGGGCAGGCGGCGTCGGCCGCGCCGACAAACGCGGCGGCACCCTTCGCGCCTAACGCATTCGTTCGTATCGGTACCGATAACACCGTCACTGTGCTCATCAAGCACATCGAGTTTGGCCAGGGTCCCTTCACCGGTCTGGCCACGCTGGTGGCCGAAGAGCTGGACGCGGACTGGTCGCAGGTCCGCGCCGAGCACGCGCCGTCGAATCCGGAGCTGTACAAGAATCTGTTCTTCGGTGTTCAGGGAACGGGCGGCTCGTCCGCAATCGCGAACTCGTACGAGCAGATGCGTCAGGCCGGCGCGACCGCGCGCGCGATGCTGGTCGACGCCGCGGCTCAAGCGTGGAACGTTCCGGCGAGCGAGATCACTGTAACGCGCGGCGTGCTGCGGCACGCGCGCACGAACCGGCAGGGTCGCTTCGGCCAGTTCACCGAAGCCGCAGCCCGGCTGCCGGTGCCGACGAACGTGAAGCTCAAGGAGCCGTCGGCGTTCCGGTTGATCGGAAAGGAAGGCGCGGTCAAGAAGCTCGATGCCGCCGCGAAGTCGAACGGCAAGGCGCAGTTCACTCTGGACATTCGCGAGCGCGGTATGCTCACGGTCGTGGTCGCGCGAGCGCCGCACTTCAATGCACGCGTCGCGAGCTTCGACGCGGCCGCTGCGCGCGCCGTCCGCGGTGTGGTCGACGTTAGGCAGATCCCGACGGGAGTGGCGGTGTATGCGGACGGCTTCTGGCCGGCGAAGAAGGCGCGCGACCTGCTGCGCGTTACCTGGGACGAGTCAGGGGTGGAGCGGCGCGGCACCGAGCAGCTCATCACGGAGTATCGCGCGCTCGCGAGCCGTCCGGGAACGGTGGCCGCCGAGCACGGGGACGTCGACGGTACCCTTAGCCGCGCGAGCAAGGTCATCGAGGCAGAGTTCGTGTTTCCATATCTCGCGCATGCGACGATGGAGCCGCTCGACGCGTTCCTGCGCTGGGACGGGCAGCACGCGGTTGCGCGTTACGGCAGTCAGTTTCCGACGACCGATCATCAGACTATCGCGAAGATCCTCGGCTTGCCGGTCGAGCGCGTGGAGCTCGAGATCATGCTGGCCGGCGGGAGCTTCGGCCGGCGCGCACAGCAGACGGCGCATGTGGCCGCCGAGCTCGCGGAGGTCGCAAAGGCGATCGGTCCGGGGCGCGCCGTGAAGGTCGTGTGGACGCGCGAGGATGACATGCGCGGCGGCTACTACCGCCCGCTCACCGTCCACCGCATGCGCGGCGCGGTACAGGATGGTCGCGTCTCGGCCTGGTCCGACACAGTCGTGACGCAATCGATCGTGAAGGGCTCGCCCTTCGAGGGCATGATCCAGAAGGGGATCGATCCGACGTCGGTCGAGGGCGCGCGCGAGCTCCCGTACGATGTCGCCAACTTCCGCTGTGACCTGCACACGCCGGACGTCGGCGTCCCGGTGTTGTGGTGGCGTTCGGTCGGAAGCACTCACACCGGCTACGCCGTGGAGTGCTTCGTGGACGAGCTGCTGCAATCAGCCGGACTTGACCCGGTTACCGGCCGGCTCGCGATGATGAGCAAGGCGCCGCGCGAAGCCGGCGTCCTGCGCGCGGTCGCGGAGCTCGCGCGCTGGTCCGGACCGGGACCGGTGAGCGGGCGCGCGCGGGGCGTCGCCGTGGTGCAGAGCTTCAATACGCACGTGGCACAGATCGCGGAGGTCTCATTGGAGAGAGGCCAGCCGCGTGTGCACAAAGTCTGGTGCGCCGTTGACTGTGGTGTGGCGGTCAACCCGGACGTCGTTCGAGCGCAGATGGAGGGCGGCATCGGCTACGGACTAGGTCACGCACTGTTCGCCGAGATCACATTGGACGACGGCCGTCCCGTGCAGGGCAACTTCGACAGCTATCGCTCGCTCCGGATTCATGAGATGCCCGAGGTCGAGGTCACGATCGTGCGTTCGACCGAGAAGC
>CBQVAZ010000421.1:0-3944 GCA_967720205.1 uncultured Gemmatimonadaceae bacterium
GAGTATCGAGCCCAGGCCGATTAGCGAGCAGGATGTACGGCTCCGTGCCCCTCGGCGGGAAACCAGCAACGCCAGTATCGAGGGTCACCGCGTCGAGGACGGTGTCGCGGACGTTGACGGTGCTTCCAGGACAGAGACCGGGACATGCGACGCTGGTCGCCAAGTCATCGCGACAGGCAACCGCGGTGACGGCAGCTCCAAAGAAGACGAGTATGGCTATACGACGCAGGAGCATTTCTAGTGGTGTGCGAGCGAGTCGGTGGTGAATGGTGAGGGGACCAAATCGTTTAGTCGCCACTTCGCACGAGCACCGTTGCGAGTCACGCTCAAGATCTCGAGCCCACTAGACGCGCCAAATTCGACGAACACCTGACGACACATCCCACACGGAGGGGTGGGCGCATCTGCCTCCGTCGCAATGACAAGGTGGGTGAAGCGGCGCGTGCCCCGCGCTACCGCGCTGGCCACGGCCGCGCGTTCGGCGCACAGGCCTGCTGGAAAAGAAGCGTTCTCCACATTGCACCCAACTGCCACGACACCGTCGTCGCCACGAACGGCGGCGCCGACGCGAAAATCGGAGTATGGGGCGTAGGCTTTTTCCATGACTTCTCGTGCGGCTTTCTCCAGCTCGACCCAGACGTCGCCGGTCACGCAGTTACCTCGCTCAGGAACGAACGGCCGCGCCCGGTATACGGGACACGAAACCAATCCGCAATCGTGGCGCCAGCATCGGAGAACGTGCTGCGCTCACCGAGCGAGCGAGGCGCGATGCGCGGCCCCACAGCCAGGAGCGGAACGCGCTCGCGTGAATGATCGGTAGACCGAGTTGTCGGGTCGGTGCCGTGATCGGCAGTGATTATGAGCAAATCGTCCTCGCGCAGGGCGTCGACGAGCGTCGGAATGGCGCGATCGAACCCGCGCAACGCGCCGTAAAACCCCGCGATATCGTTTCTGTGCCCGTACTGCTGGTCAAAATCTACTAGGTTGGCGAAGCACAACCCACTCTTAGCCTCACGCGCGAAGGCGAGGATCGCCGCAATTCCCTGATCGTTGTTCTCGGTGTGCAGTGCCTGGATGTTCCGCCGAGCGAAGAGATCGTCGACCTTGCCCACACCACGGCGATCGACACCCGAGCGAGCCAGCATGTCGAGGAGCGTCTCTTCGACTGGCGCCACTGAAAAGTCGCGTCGATTCGCCGTTCGGCGGTACGAACCTGCTTCGGTCACGAACGGGCGCGCGATCACTCGCGACACGTTATGCGGAGCGACGAGTTGGGCGCGCGCGATTTCGCAGGCTGCGTACAGCTCTGCCAGCGGGATAGTCCCCTCGTCAGCGGCAACTTGAAATACGGAATCGGCCGAGGTGTAAAGGATCCAGGCACCTGTGCGCCGCTGCTCTTCTGCATAACGCTCGATGATTTCTGTGCCGCTCGCCGCGATGTTGCCGATGACCGGTCGTCCCGTCGCACGTGCGAAGGCGTCCGTTACGTCCGAGGGAAACCCGTTAGGGTAGACTGGAAAGGGCCGCTCGAGGTGCACGCCACAGAGCTCCCAGTGCCCGGTCGTGCTGTCCTTGCCGGACGATGCCGGTTGCATGCTGCCGAAGGCGCCACGCGGTGTGACAGACGCGCTCACGCCCTCCAGCGTCGCGATGCCCCCCAGGCCTAACGCTTCCATGTGCGGGAGCTCGAGCCCGCCCACCGCTCGCGCGATGTTGCCTAACGTGTCGCTTCCCTCGTCGCCGTAGTGCGCTGCGTCGTGCGCCGCGCCGATTCCCACACCGTCGAGCACCAGCAGGATCGCGCGTCGTGCGCTCATGCGCCGATGTAGCGACGCTCGGCCCGTTGCCTCAGCCCGGTGAGGATTTCGTACGGCGATAGCTCCGCGGCCTGCGCGATCGTGGCGAGGTCGATCAGCGCGTCGCCATCGCGCCCGACGAGCGTGGCCTGATCGCCAACCTCGCAGTCGATGTCCGTGACGTCGAGCATCGTCATATCCATAGTCACGACGCCGACGATCGGCGCCTCGCGTCCGCGCACGAGGGCGTGCGAGCGGTTGCCGAAAGCACGCCTAACGCCGTCGGCGTAGCCGGCATTGATCGTTGCGATGCGGCGCGCGTTGCCTTCCGGTGCGTGCCAGGTGTGGCGGTAGCTCACGCCGCTGCCGGGGGCAACGGTCCGCAGCTCGACCACGCGCCCGCGGAAGTGCGCCACGGGGAGCGCCGTGGTACCGCTATCCGTCGCCGTGCTCACACCGTACAAGAAGATGCCCGGCCGGGCGAGGTCCCACTGCGACGGTGATTGGCGCTCGATCGCGGGGCTGTTCTCGGCATGCAGGTAACGCGGCCGTTCTGGCAACGCGGCGATGGCGGCGTCGAACTGTGCCTGCTGTGCGTCCATGGCGTCGACGTCAGTATCGGCGGCATAGAAGTGCGTGAACGCCCCTTCGGGCGGCGACCGCCTAACGAGATCGGCGATGGCGCCGAGCTCGGACGGGGCGATGCCGGCGCGGTGCATGCCGGTGTCGATCGCCAGGTGCCAGGGAGCCGCGGTCTCGCTCCACGCCGCTATCGCCGTGGCATCGCCTAACGTGGGGGTCAGGTTGGCTCGCCGCGCGGCCAGGAAATCGTCGACCAGGAGCGGCGTGAAGACGACGATGGGTCGCGAAACACCCGCGGCTCTGAGCTCCTCCCCCTCGCTGATCGTCGCGACGCCGTAGCCCCACGGTTTGATCTTTTCGAGCGCGCGCACGACCGGGACGGCGCCCAGTCCGTAGGCGTCGGCCTTTACCATCGGAAGCAGCGGGACGGACGCTCTCCGCTGCATCGTTTGGGCATTGCGAACGAGCGCGCCCAAGTCGACATCGACCCAGGCGCGCCTCGGCAAGTCATTCATTGACGGGGAGTTGCGGGCGGGCGCAGTATACTGGCCGAGGAGACCATATGCAACATAAAGCCACACTTGAAGATACGCTCTCGATAATGCGCGATCTGCGGACGCGCTGCGAGTGGGACGCGGTGCAGACGCATGAGTCGCTCAGGCCCTACCTAATCGAAGAGGCGCACGAGCTCGACGACGCGTTGCGCACTTTGGACCGGACCAAAATCCGCGAGGAGCTCGGCGATGTGCTTTTGCAGGTGCTTTTTCACTCGGTGATCGCGGAGGAGACGGGCGAGTTTGACGTGGGCGACGTGGCAGCCGGTTTGATCGAGAAGATGAAGCAGCGGCATCCGCACTTGTACGGCGACGGTCAGCGCGTGCCGTGGGAGGAGCTCAAGGCGCGACAGCGATCGTCGGTCGACGAGCATCTGCCGGCAGGACTCCCTTCCCTCCACCGCGCGCACCGGCTTCAAGACCGCGCCGCTGGCGTGGGCTTCGATTGGGACGATGTCGAAGGACCCGCCGCCAAGGTTGAAGAGGAGACGCGCGAAGTGCGCGCGCTACTGAGCGAGGCGCAAGGCGCGAAGCACGAAGAGCTGGAGTCCGAGTTAGGCGACCTGCTCTTTGCGGTGGTGAACTTGTGTCGTAAGGCAGGGGTTCATCCCTCGCTGGCGTTGGACAAAGCGAATGCGAAGTTCGTTAGGCGATTTTCGTCGATGGAGAGTTTGGCGAAGCAGCGCGGGATCGACGTTGCGAGCGCCGGGCTCGCGGTACTCGACAAGTTGTGGGACGAGGTCAAGGCTAGCGAGTCGAGATCCCGTTAGGCATCGTAGGCCTGAAACTGCTTCACCGCGGACGAACGCGGACACTGCGCAGACGAACGCGGGCAAATACTTGATTGCCCAACCCACCACCCAAGCGTGCCTGGAGGGGCAGAGCGAATCTAGAAAGCCCTTTGTCTCAGTTTTTGTCCGCGTTAGTCCGCGGTGGAAGCTTTTGACCTTAAGGACGCAGACGATGCATCATGCGCGGAAACGCGATGACCTCGCGGATGTGCGGGATGCCG
>CBQVAZ010000422.1:0-3937 GCA_967720205.1 uncultured Gemmatimonadaceae bacterium
AATCAGGCGCTGCAGATCGGGCAGCCGCTGACCGCGGCTGAACGTCCAGAACGCTTTCTCCCTGAAGTACAGATCGATTGCTGCCGCCTGCGTCGCGGGTGTCGCGAGCGCCGTCATGACAGGCGTTGTGCGGGGCCCGAGGTTCTGAGCGGTGCCGCGCAGCGCATTGAGAAGCGTCATCATCCCAGCAAGGTCCTGCGCCTTGAGTAGCGCTTCGGCTTCGATCAAACGAGCGTCGATGCCGGAAACGATCGGCGTTGGATCCGTGCGGCCGTAGAGATCGAGGATAATGAAGTTCGTGGAGTTGTCGAATCCACGACCCGCGGGCGAAGTCCCCGTTGCCGTGCCTGTCGCTGGCACGCGTGGGTCCTTCGATGACGCGAATGGAATCGCATTGCGTATGAGGCCACTCACGTCGAATGAATCGCCGACGGTCCAGCGCTTCGCGCTCGCATTCAGCGCCCAGATCTGATTGTTGCCGCCCGTGAGCGAGAAGGTGGCGGTGTTCATGAAGCTCGTCGGAACGCCGCTCACTGCCGTGGCCGCGTCGGTATGACGATTCATGTCGATCAACACGCGACCCTTTGATACTGCGGCCGAGTGCCTAACGCCTGTCGCGAAGGCATCCGCTGCCGACGCCAGGGTTAACGCGCTGTCGAAGTGCGCCAGCGCGATCGCGAGAATTTCCTGGTTGGTCCTCGGATTACCGTAGATCACTTCGCCCGTCGACGCATCCGACAACGGCTGACCGTTGCAGAACGATTCGGCCAGGGTCATCTCGGCGAATCCGAGAACGAAGTACATCTGCCCGAGATTCGCGGTTGGAGTGGGCTTGAATTTGGTCAGGGCGTTGAGCGCCTCGCGCGCGGAATTGCGCGCACGGTGCAGCTCGCGGTACATGCCCTGGACGTTGCCGTTGGATTCCTGGACACGCCGTTGGTCCGTTTCGTTGCGTTGCGAGAACGTATCGCTGGACTTCCATTCGTCCGTGAGAAGGCCGCCTAACATCCAGGCGCCTTCGCCGCCGGCTGTAATATTCCGAAGCCGCGCCACCGCGCCGACGCGCAGCGCATCAGCTGATTCCGCGTTCGCCGCGTC
This sequence comes from uncultured Gemmatimonadaceae bacterium, assembly GCA_967720205.1. Lineage (GTDB taxonomy): Bacteria > Gemmatimonadota > Gemmatimonadetes > Gemmatimonadales > Gemmatimonadaceae > DASYRX01. Next base: position 1,099 of record CBQVAZ010000422.1, read on the forward strand.
TGCGGGGTTGATAATATCAGGGTCCGGCGCATCGAGCAGCGAGTCAGTGATCGAATCGCACGCTCCGAGCGCGAGGGCAGTCGTGCCTAACGCCGCTGCCCGACGAATACGATGCAGTATGCTGAGCATTGTAGGGTCTCGGGTAGGAGGTTAGTAACGGAGGTTGACGCGAAGCGTGAAGTACGACGGTGGTCCGGCCGTGAGCAGCGTGTTCTGCGTGTCGTTCTGCCCGTAGTTGGCTTCCGGATCGACGCCCGTGTAGTCTGTGAAAATCTTGAGGTTGCGCGCCGCGAATGTGATGTTGCCACCGTTGGAGCGGAGCAGCTGCGCGAATCTGCTGTGCAGCTGGTAGATGACCGACACTTCGCGGATACGCCACCAGTTCATATCCTCGAAGTACCCTTCGGGAGTGACGACAGGAACAAAGCGGTTGGCGACCGCGCGAGCCTGGCGCCACAACGGCGCGTTAGGGTTCGAGATGTCGTTGCAACCGACAGATTGCTGGCAAAGGAAGCTCTGTTCCGTGTTGCTCAAACGGTATCCGCTCTTGTGATCGATGAGCGTTTGCAGCCGGATCGTGTGGTTCAAGAGATCGAGGCCGTTTGTGAACGTCAGCTCGAGCCGTGGCTGCGTGTATCCGGCAAATGTGAACCCGGTGTCGACCTTCACTTCGCTGACGGCGATGAGGCCATCCTTGTTGGCGTCGCTCCACGTGTACTTGCGCAGCCACGCGCCGTTGATCGGATACCCCGGAACTTGCCGAATTGTCGCGCCGATGATCGGCGGAACGGTGCGGCCCGCTGCATCCACGCCTAACGTGAGCAGCTTGTTGCTGTTGTGCGATGCGGAAACGCTCAGGTCCCAGGCCAGGTTGCGCTTCGAAAGGATCTGCGTTGTCACGAGCGCTTCGTAACCCGTGTTGCGTATCGCGCCGAGGTTACGGCGGATATTCGTGACCTGCGTACCGGCCGAGGGGGCGATCGTCTGATTGATGAGCGCGTCTTCGGACGTCTTGCGATAGTACGTCGCCTCGAAGTTCACGCGGTCGCTGAACATGCGTGTATCGAAGCCAACTTCGAACTCCTTGGAGTTTTCAGGGCGCAGCTCGGCGTTACCGAGTCGATTGGATCGCAAGCCGCCGACATCCGTGCCGGCGATGACCGTGACGACGGCTTCGAGACTTCTCGCAGCATCGTTAGGCCCCGGTTGCACGCCGGACTCGCCGTACGAAGAGCGCAAGCGGAACTCGCCGAGCCAGCCGATGTTCGGGAAAAAGCTCTCATCGGACATGATCCAGGACAACGCGAACTTGGGATAGAACACGCGCTGGAAATTCGTACCGAAGGCGCTGTTCTGGTCCGTTCGCACCGCCGCCGTGAGGAAGAGTCGGTCGTTGAGCGCAGCCTGCTCCTCAACGAAGATGCCTAACGTCTTTTGCAGCGTGGTGCCGGAATTGACGCTGGGAATCGTTCCGTCAGCCGGAGTCTGCGCGCCGGGCGGGAGCTGCGAGCCTTGCGCATCGTTGCGGTTCTCGTTGTAGTCCACGTATTGCACGCCGCCGGTCGTCTTGAGCCCCAGCCACGCGCGTGGCGAGAAGTTGGCCGTGGCGTGCAGGTTCGCCGTTAGGCTGCGCAGATTCGTGCGCACGTCGCGCGCGGCGCCCAGCCGGTTGGTTCCGAAATCGGCGCATTGCGCGAAGCGGCAAAGCCGGAATTCGTTGCGGCCGCTGAAGTCGACGCCGACGTCGGCCCGCGTCTGTAGGAACGACATCGGGCGCCAATCGATGTTCGAGCTGCCGAGGAAGCGGTGCAAATCCTGCGTGGTTTCAGTCTGGAAGATTTCGGCTGGAGTAAAGCCTGCCCAGCCACGCAGTGGCTGGCCTAACGTGCCAATGCCCGTATAGCCGGGCCCCGCGGTCTTGAAACCCGGGCCCACGGTTCCGTTGTAAAAGAACGAATTGACGTTGTTGTCCACCTGCGGGAGGCGCTGGCGCAGCTTGATGAAATTCGACTGCACCGACATGTCGAGCTTCGGATTCACCGCCGCGTTGATGTTGCCGCGATACGACTGCTTATCCAGCGCGTTGGGGCGGTCCCACTCATCGCGGATCTTCGTCCCGATCGAGTCGAGTCGGCGAACCGACATCTCCGGGAGCGCGAACGGACCGACTTCGTTCTCGAGGTCGCCGCTGATGAAGTAGCGGATCGCATCCGACCCGCCGCTCACCTGAGCGCCAGCCTGCGTGCGCCACCCGGCCTTGATCGGACTCGTCTCCGGATCCGAGAAGATGTTGAGCGACTTCGTGCTGTCCTTGATGCACGAGCCGTCTGCCATCTGCGACAGGAAGCAACGCCGAGCGGTCGTCGGCGTCGCGGGCGCATGCCCGAGAATCGCGTAGACAGTCGGATAGTCATTGTTGTCGTCCACAATGCCGCGTTCGCCGAACACCGACCACACGGCACGACCGGCACGTCCCTTCTTGGTGTTGATCACGATGACGCCGTTAGCAGCGTCGGTCCCGTACAGCGTAGCTGCCGACGGGCCCTTCACGACTTCGATGCTCTCGATCTCGTCAGGATTGATGTCGTTCACTCGGCTCGGCACCGTGCCACCGACGCCGATTTCAGCCGACGAGCTTTGGCTCGTCATGCGAACGCCATCGATCACGTAGATCGGATCGTTCGAAAGCGACAGCGACGATGTGCCGCGGATGCGCACGCGCGCGCCAGCGCCGGTCATCGTACCAGGGATGACTTGAACACCGGCCGCTTTCGCCGTGAGCAAGTCGCCCACGTTTTTCACTGGCGCGGTTTCGACCTTTTCCGGCACCGAGATCGTC
>CBQVAZ010000423.1:0-3934 GCA_967720205.1 uncultured Gemmatimonadaceae bacterium
CCTCACCGTGACCGCTTCGCGTTAGGTGATGATGGTGCGGGACGCGCGTCGATCTGGATCAGCTTCATCTTATCCGGCTCGGCGGGAAGATCGGCCGATCCGGCCGGGTATGCGTTGAGCTTGAAGATGTAGCCGATGACGTCGAGCACGTCTTCGCTCTTGAGCGTCCCCGGCTTGTCGTCCGGCATCGTCGTTTTGACGAGATCGAAGAAGTCGAAGAGCGTCTTACCGAGCCATTCCTTATCGAACAGGCTCTCCATGAATTCGCCCCGCTCATGGCATTCGACACAGACCTTTGTGAAGACCTTCTCGCCACGCTCGGCCTGCGCGGTCGAATACACACCCTTGGAAACGGTCAGAACCGTCGACGCCGCGGTGGTGTCCTGGGCCTGAGCGGTCGCAGCGACCGCAACTATGAGAACAGATCTCAGAAGCATTTGCGAAAAGTGGCAGTGATGTCGCTATCCCGAAAGCTGCGTCGCGTACCCTTAACGCCGTTGACGACCTTAACGCTCGCGCCTAGGGCCCTGTTTAACGCAGTTGGTCTTAACTCATGCCGCAGTCGACGCTTCCCCCTCTCCTGCTGCAATACAACAAGCGCGCATCGGACCGTGCTTAACCCATACCGCTGTCGACGCTCTTTGTTCTTAGTGTAACTCGAACCAGAAGAACCCATACGGCCCCAGCGACAAACAGTACGGCCCGGCTCCGATCTTTGGAAACTCGACGTACCCCAACATTTCGATCGGCGTCACTCCCTGCAGCTGCGGTAGATCCAGCGAGACAGGCTGGGCGAAGCGCGACAGATTCGCTACGCAGAGCACGCGCTCGTCTTCATGGCGCCTAACGTACGCGACGATCTTGGGATTGCTGGGAGACAGGAATTCGATCGAGCCGCGCCCGAACACCTTGAACACTCGACGCAGCTTGATCATCTGTCGCATCCAGTTGAGCAAGCTCGATGGATCATCTCGCTGCGCTTCGACGTTCACGGCCTCGTAGCCAAAGACCGGATCCATGATGACCGGACTCGAGAGCCGCGACGGATTCGCACGAGAAAAGCCACCGTTGCGATCGGCGCTCCATTGCATCGGCGTGCGCACGCCATGCCGATCGCCCAAATAGATGTTGTCCCCCATGCCGATCTCGTCGCCGTAGTAAATGACCGGCGTTCCCGGGAACGACAGCAGGATGCTGTGCAATAGCTCGTTGCGGCGTCGGTTGTTCTCGAGCAGCGGCGCGAGACGGCGCCGGATTCCCACGTTCACGCGCATGCGCGGATCGGCGCTGTACGCCAGATACATGTAGTCGCGCTCGTCGTCGCTCACCATCTCGAGCGTGAGCTCGTCGTGATTGCGCAGGAAGAGCCCCCACTGGCAGTTCTCCGGGATAGCGGGCGTCTGCTCCATGATGTCGATGAGTGGCGCGCGGTTCTCGGTCCGCAGCGCCATGAAGAGGCGCGGCATTAGCGGGAAGTGGAACGCCATGTGGCATTCGTCTCCCTCGCCGAAGTACGCGCGAACCTCGTTAGGCATCTGGTTCGCCTCGGCCAGCAGCATCCGGTTCGCGTACGCCGCATCCACGTCCGCTCGGATGCGCTTGATCACGACGTGCGTTTCCGGAACGTTTTCGCAGGACGTCCCTTCGCGCTCGACCAGATACGGAATGGCATCCAGGCGCATCGCGTCCACACCCATGTCGAACCAGAAGTGCATAACGCGTAACAGCTCCTCGATGACCGCAGGATTGTCGAAGTTGAGGTCCGGCTGGTGCGAGAAGAATCGGTGCCAGTAGTACGCGCCGGCCTTGTCGTCCCATGTCCAGTTCGACGTCTCCGTATCGGTGAAGATGATCCGGACGCCGCGATACTTGTCGATCGTCTCGCTCCACACGTAATAATCCCGCTCCACGGAACCCTGGGGCGCCTGACGAGCGCGCTGAAACCACGGATGTTGATCGGACGTGTGATTGATCACTAGCTCGATCATCACCTGCATCCCGCGCTCGTGCGCCGCGTTCAGGAACTCGCGGAAGTCGTCCAGCGTCCCGTACGAGGGGTGCACGGTGAAGTAGTCGGCGATGTCGTACCCGTCGTCCCGCAGCGGTGACGGAAAGAACGGCAACAGCCAGATGCACGTCACGCCGAGCTCGGCGAGGTAGTCGAGCTTGCTGATCAGTCCGCGAAAGTCGCCCGTCCCGTCGTCGTTGCCGTCGGCGAACGTCCGGACGTGCAACTCATAGATGACGGCATCCTTGTACCACAGCGGATCTTGAGCGCTACCTGGCAAATTCATGCGTTAGCGTCGCTGAACAGTTGACGCGCGCGATCGACCGCACCTAAATGCAAGGTCATGGATGTGCTGCCGCAGGAAATCGAGCGACGATTGAGTGGGATCGGCACGGCGGACATCGTGATTGGGATTCCGACGTTCAATAATGCCGCCACGATGCAGGATGTGATCGGTGCGGCTCAGTCTGGTCTACATGCGAGCTTCGCGGCAGCTCGCAGCGTGATCGTGCACGTCGACGGCGGATCGCACAATCCGACTGTCGAACTCGCCTCGAACGTCGCATCGACGAACGGTAGCGAGCCGCATGTGCTGAAACTCTCGCAACTACCCGACGGCGTCACTCAGCGGGCCGTCGCGCAGTACGTCAAGCCCGCCAAAGGAATTGCGTGCCGCACGGTATTCGAAGTCGCGCGTCGGCTGCGGGCAAAGGCGTGCGGCATCGTCGACGCCGATGCGGGTTCGCCTGACGCGGACGCAATCGCGCAGCTGGTAAAACCCATCATTCAAGAGAGCTACGATTTCGTCTTGCCCGTCTATAAGCGTGGCGCATACTCCGGCACCATAACGAGCGCGATCGCATATCCGCTGACGCGCTCCTTGTTTGGCAAGCGGGTTCGACAGCCGCTCGCGGGTGACTTCGCCTGCTCCAATCGCCTGCTCGATCGCTTCCTCGCGCTCGATCCGTGGCGCGGCGACGTGGCCCGCGTCGGCATCGACGTGTGGGTCGCTGTCCAGGCTTTGACGGCCAATGCTCGATTGTGTCAGGTGCACCTCGGCGGTCGTTCGCGTGACACTTCCGCCGACGGCGCCGCCATGGCCGCAGCAGACATGCGCGACACGTTGCCGAGCGTGCTGGCGAGCCTGTTTACATCCGTCGAACGCACGGAGGCGGTCTGGCAGAAGGTGCGTGGCTCGGAGCCGGTGGATACGTTCGGCGCCGCAGCGGCACCGGAGCCGGAACCCTCGCCGTTTGACGTTAGGCAGTGTCTCGAATTGTTTCGACTCGGCGTCGCGAATCTGCACGAGATCTGGAGCGTGGCGCTTCCGCCAGTTTCGTTGCACGCCCTACGCAAGTTGGCCCGCGTGAGCGACGACAAATTCGCGCTGCCTGACGAACTTTGGGCGCGCATTGTGTACGACTTCGCGCTCGCGTTTCACCAGCGACGCATCGGCCGCGAGCATCTGCTGAGCGCCTTCACGCCGCTCTTCTGGGCTTGGATCGCCTCGTACGTCCAGCAAGTCGCTGACACGAGCACCGAGCACGTCGAAGAGCGCCTCGAAGCACTGTGCATGCAGTTCGAGGCGGAGAAGCCGTATTTGATTTCGCGCTGGCGTTGGCCGGACCGCTTTACGCCGTAAGCCAAGGAGAACTCCCCATGTGGAACCAAGTTGGTCAGTCTCTGAACGAGTCGGCGAGCCGAGTGCTCGCGGGACTGGCGAGCATTCTGCCGGGAGCGGCAGCGCTCGTGCTCGCGATGATCGTCGCCGTGCTCGTCGCCGTCTCGGTGCGCTGGCTGCTCTGGCGTGTGTTGCGCGCGATGCGCTTCGACGACCGCCTCGAAACGTTGGGCTTCTCGCCGGTCGCGGAGTGGTCTCCGGCAAAGAGTCCCTCGCTGCTGGTGGCGCGCTTCGCCTACTGGGTG
>CBQVAZ010000424.1:0-3934 GCA_967720205.1 uncultured Gemmatimonadaceae bacterium
TAGTCGTGGATGAAATACGTGTTGAGGTTTCTGTTGTTGTTCTGTGCGTACGAGAGCACCGAGCTACCGGGAAGTGCCACTCCCTCCAAGGCGTAGAGCCCAGGGGGAGCGACCACTTTGTTTTTCTGCGTGAACAGATCGGCGCCGCCGGTGATGGAGAGGCGTAGCGACTGCTTGTCGGTGTTCCAAAGCTCGGCCTGAAGGCGGGCGCTGACGATGCCGCGATTGACATCCTCGCGGTTCTTGAACAGGTCAGCCGTCTGGAACGGGTTGTTCGCGTTGAAAGGGTGTCGGGGATACGTGCCGTCGGGGAGCCTGCGCAGGTCAAGCCATGACGCTCCGGCATACCCCAGCGCGCTGGGGACCGCCAGGCCGTTGTTCTCGTTCTGCGTGACCTGCGGGTTCCGGGTGCTTTGCACGTACTCGGAGCTGAGTCCGAGCGTCACCCGTGACCCGACGTTCTGGTCGATGTTGATGCGCAATGACTTCTTCTCAGCCCACGATTTCGGCATGATGCCGCCGTCGTGCTTGTTGAGGACCGACGCGAAGAAGCGTGTGGTCTCCGAGCCGCCGCGCATGTTGAGGGCTGTCTCGTAGGAGTTCGCGGCATTCCCGTAGAGCTGCTCTTCCCAGTCAAGGCACCTCGGCTGCCAACTCGCGCGTGCGGCTTCACCGAAGACGCTGACTGCCTCGTCGGCTGACGTGAAGCATCTCATCCCGTACTTGTGGCTCAATTGCGAGACGCCGAACCGCTGCGTCACGCCAAACTGGGGCGCGCCCTGCTGGCCACGCTTGGTAGTAATGAGGATGACGCCGTTGGACGCTTGTGAGCCATAAATCGCCGACGCGGCCGCACCTTTCAGGACTTCGACCTTCTCGATGTCGTAGGGATTGAGGTCGGCGATACGGTTGGCGCCATTGTCCTGATTGTCGACCGTTGGCGCGACTCGGTTGCGGATCGCTTCGGTGAGAAAGTTCGTGCCTGTCGGCAGCTGCACGTCGCTGACGACTACGCCGTCTACGACGTAGAGAGGCGTGAAGGCCCCGATGATGGTTGTCACGCCGCGTATGCGAACGATCGAACCTCCGCCGGGCGCGCCGCTGTTTTCAGAGATGTGCGCGCTGGTCACCTTGCCTTGCAGTGAGCGCTCGATGCTCGCCGCCGGCACTTGGGCAAGCTCCTCCGCGTTCACGGTTCCAACAGCCGTGGCCAAGTTCTTCTTCTCCATGCCGGTGGCCTGACCACTGATCACCACTTCTTGCAGCTGGAAGTTGTCGCGGCCGAGGAAGACGTTTACGCTGCTCTGGTTCAGCGCGACCTCGATGTTGACAGGCCTGTGGCCAATCGATCGGATCTGGAGCGTGACCGCCTGCGCGGGGACATTGATTGTGAATTTGCCGTCCGGGCGAATGAGAGCGCCGATCGTCGTCCCGACGACACGGACCTGTCCCGCTGTCACCGGTTCGCGAGTCACCGAATCAGAGACTATGCCGCTGATGGCTCGCGACTGCACCGAAGCCTCAGCAGCAGACGGCACACCCATCGCGGCAGACGGCTCGGCGGTCGTTATGAGCCAGCCGACACTCGCCGCGCTCGCGATGAAGAACTGAAACACGTGCATAAGACCTCCCACGAGCACAAGAGGAAAAGGGGTTACTGCGATAGCCTCGAGCCGCCCCTCACTGCAAACGCGATCGCACGATCGGGAGAACGATCCGGGACGGGTAGCCGGGCCCGTGGTGGATCACGTTCCGGGCGCTGACCCCGTCCTTCTCATCGTAGTTGTTGCCGCCTGTATTCAGATTGCGCTCGAAGTGCGGGAAACTGCTGCTCGACACTTCGACGCGGATGCGGTGCCCGACGCCAAACGAGTTGCTCGTGACGAGCGGCGGCAGGTCGACTTTGTAGACCTTGCCCGACTCCATGAAGACCGGCTTTTCCCATCCCTCGCGCCAGCGCACACGCTGGATCCCCTCGTCGAGGTTCCACGCTTTCCCGTCCGGCGCGACATCCACGAGCTTAATCGTTAGGTCCGTGTCCTTGACGTTCGACGCAAGGTAGAGCGACACCTCGATGTTGCCCGCGACCTCGATCGGTTCGGTTAGCGGCGGCGTTGTATAGACCAGCACGTCGTTCCGCATCTCGACACTGCCTTGGTCGAAGGATCCCCCGGGGAGGACGGCAAAGCAGCAGCTCTGCCCGCCGACCGACGGGACCGGATGCATCGGGTCGTAGATGAATGTGTCGGTCGACGATTTGGCCGGCTTCGTCCTCGTTAGGCGCCCGTTGCCGAGGACGCTGTTCGCGCTCCCATCGCTATCGAGATAATACGAGACGAGCTCCACGTTCTTCGGGGGCCACGAGTCGGAGGTCTTCCACTGGTTGGAGCCCATCATATAGGAACGGACCTTCGGCTCCTTGGTGACGCCGTTGTCGGTCCCCTTGAGCCAGTGGTCGAACCAGCGTTGGACCAGGCCGGTGTAGTCGTAGCGAGCGTCTCCCATGTCGCGCTCGCCGACAACCGTGTGCTCGCTTTCGACGCGACCCTGGCTACAGTGCAGCGTCGGTGCGATGACCATGAAGATGTTGTTGCGCGCGTTCTCGTTCGCCGCGTTCTTAGTCTGGTAATCGAACATCGCGACATTCGGACCGATCGACACGTCGTACCACGAATTGATGTACAGCGTTGGCGCGCCGGACCGATCGCCTTCGCCGCCGAACTCGATCTCTTTCCACTTTGGGTCGTTAGGCAGCCGATTCACGAAGTCGTCTAAATCACTCGGCATCGCGCCGAGGTTGTGCATGATCTTGTTCAGCGGGAGCGTCCAGATCGCGCTGTCGAGGTTCGGCGGGCGCATCATATTCGGATCCATGCTCCAGAACTTGCTGATCCGAACCATCTGCTCACGCGTTAGGTCCGCTGGCCATGAGGGGTGGTACTTGTAGCCGGAACCGAAGTACCACGAGAACCAGAAGTTCTGTACCGCACCGCCGCGATAGAAATTGCCCATCTCGTTGTACGCCCCGACCTTCCCAATGCCGGCGCCGGAGCCCATCGGCACCGCTGCAGCGTGTGCCGGATGTTGAGCAGCATTCATCTTGTGCTGCTCTTCGGCGCTCGATGAGCAGCCGATCGTGCCGACCTTCCCATTGGACCAGGGTTGTTTCGAGATCCAGTCGATCGTGTCGTAGCCGTCCTTCCCCGAACCAGTGAGGTAGGTGTACGTACCCTCGGAGAAGTAGCGGCCGCGCACGTTTTCAATAATCACGGCGTAGCCATTCTCGATGAAGCTACGGATGTAAATGCCGAAGCTCCGGATCGTGCCTTCCGTGAGGTACGGGATGTAGATAAGGACCGTCGGGAGCTTTTCGCGCGGCTTGTCTTTGGGGAAAAGGATGAGAGCCGAGAGCCGCACGCCGTCGCGCATTGGCACGCGCATCATCTCTTCGCGATCGGCGTGAGCGGCGATGTAGTCGACCGCGGCTGTGGTCTTCTGCGCGTAGGTCTGCGCCGCGACCCGCCGCGTAGGCGTTGCCGAGAGCGCGGCGAAAGTGAGGAGAACAGCGGCCGGCGCTCCGCGCCAGCCCCGGAGATTGCGTGATGCGCGCATCGTCTCCCCTACGTCGAGGGACAAACCAGTGTCTCAAATTTCGAGAGACACTCTCAAACTTGAACCGGTTAGGGTATATACCGGTCCCCAGCATCGCGCAAGATGGGCCCGGGCCACGCAGCCTACAGTGCGATCAGACGCGCGCGGGCACGTGCAAAATCCGCGGCACATGTCCGGTAAAGTCGAAGAAGCGCTGCAGATCTTCTCTCGAGAGCACGAGCGTCGACGTGTTGACCAGCGGATGGCAGCGCAGCGCATCATGCCGCCACGCGTCTGCGTCGACGACCAACTCGACCTCGTGCTGTGGATCAGCAATAAGCGC
>CBQVAZ010000425.1:0-3906 GCA_967720205.1 uncultured Gemmatimonadaceae bacterium
CGCTTCAGCCCAAACTCAAGTTCACAGGAGCCGCAGACCATGTTGCTCGGGCGGCGGCGCTGTTGAATAGCGGCATGGGCAGCTTCTACTACGTGTCCGTCGCTACGTCGGGAGAAGTTAAGATGGAACCGATCCGCGCCGCGCATACGTCCTCAGCGACCGGGCCTAACGCGCAGCAAAGGGCGCTGGCTGACCGGCTATGGACTGTCCTCAGTGACGGCAAAACCGTGAACATGACCGTCAGCGCCGGCTCGCCAACGTCGATCGGGAGCTACGCTACCGGGGATGTCGACATTGCTGATCTCGAATTCATTGGGCCCTCCGGGCTGATACACGAGATCGTGGAGCAACACCTAAAACAAACGCTGGGCATGGCCTTCGGTTCGGACACAACAGGGGCTCATGGCGAGGCAACAATCGCCGAATCGGAAGTCAGGGGCGCTAGACGTGGCAAGAACAACGTTATCTCGCAGACGGTGAATGCTGACGGAACCAGGGATGCGGTCATCGAAACGCCGTACACTTATCCCGATGGTACGGTGAAGACGATGGTCAGAGTCATCAAAAGCAACAATATCATTTCGCTGACTTGGAAATGAGCACAGGAGACGTTCGCGTGTCGTGCGCGAGATGACTGGCCAATGTCTGCGCATCATTCTTCCGAACCGCGGCTTCCGTCCGCCATCTCAGACCTGGTTGATCGCCTCGGCAATGGTGACGTCGGGTGGACTGGAACCTTTGATGGGTTTCTGCCAACAATCGTCGGCGACGCGGCGCGGCAGTTACTAGCGATTGGTGATGTTGCTGTTCCCTATCTCATTGGTGCGCTGGACGACGAATCCAAGTTCGTCGCAGCGCATGTGCTGCTGACGACGCTAGCTGGCGTCGAGCATCACACAGCGCCATGGAATGGCCTTGAGATCGAGCTGTTGCCCGACAATGAAGTCCGCATCGACCCGCGTCAGCGGCTCGAACTGGCGCGACGCTGGCGAGCCTGGCAGGCAACCACTCCACGTCGCCGCACGCTTTGGCCGGGATAGCCGCGCCGCGACGAATCAGCGAAGGGCTCGCCGCTGGCAACGCAAAACGTCACCGCTCGGTGCCCGTTAGGCGGCCTCTCGAAGTAACTTCGTGACTAGCCACCGTATCGACTCGCGGTTGCTATCAACACGGTGGGTGACCTTTGAGTCGAATCACCTGCGGCGCATCCACGACGGCAGGGCGCTCGGCAGCAAGGTGCCGTCAACCGCGTGGCGATTTGCAATAGGGGATGCACCTGGACGGCGTGTGAATAGCGACTGAGCGGTCCGCGCACTACGCTATCGGCAAAGGCTGCCGCGTCGGCTCAGGTTCGCCGTCAGGGCGCCGAATTTGCTGACCAGAGGTGGCATGATGCGCGTTCAGAGCCTTCGAGCGTTAGGTATCGCCCTCGCTGTGCTTCTCCCAGCTGTCGGAGAAGGCCAGATGATCCGCCGGTCTGGAACACCGCAGCGGATGGGTGGCGAAGTAAGCGCGCCCATGATCCAACGCGAGTCGTCGCTACCGCCCGTGAGAATGGGATCTCTGCCACGCTACGGGAGCACTCCAGTAATCATCGACGACGGCTATTACGGCGGCTACTACAATCGCGGGTATTCCTATGGCGGCGGACGCCCGTACTCGTCTTGCTACTACAGCTCATTTTGTCGTGGCTACACCTCGCGCGCGCCTTACGTGATCAGCTCGTACAGCTACGTGTATATCGACCGGACCTACGTGGTATGGCCGTGGGTCGTGCCTTATCGTGCCCCGGTCTACACAACGTTTTGGGCCCCAACGCCCGCCAAAATTTGGCGCCCAGCATCCGCGGACTCTTTGAGCGCCGCGCAAGCGGGTCCCGCGAAGTCAGCCCCGCTAAACACCGGTACCGGCGGTGGCGACGTTATGCGCATCGAGAGCGTAAGTGACAGCGTCGCGCGCGTAACATGGTTAGGAACCACGCGTCCCATTCGCGAGGCACGGCTCTTTCTCGCTGATTCCGTGCAGCAGTCGCTGCGCGGTGCGCTTGTCGATCAAGAGACTCCCAGCGCGCTCTTCACGTTCGCCGATCTCGCGAAGCGCATAGCATACGTTGGCCTAACGATTACGCTGGCTAACGGCTTGATCGAGACGACCCTTGTGCCGTACCGGCCGCCCCTGGCTAACAAGCGCTGAGCGAAAAGTAGTTATTGTGGCCCGTTAGGCTCCACGGCCTGACTCCGACTCAAAAGACGCCAGGCGACCCCTGTCGCGGCCGACGCCGCGCATCTCATCTTTGAGGGCCGAACAGAAGCCTGATCTGACGGACATCCATCTCGAAACCGCCGCCGCGCTTGAAGAAGACAATCCTCGTCTACGGCATCCTCGGCGGTGTGCTGATCGCCGTCCTCAAAATCGTCGAATACCGCTTTCTCGTCCTCGAACACTCCCTGGAGATCTACGGCGGCATTGTCGCGCTGCTTTTCTCAGGCCTCGGGATCTGGCTCGGTCTCAAGCTCACGCGCACGCGCGAGACCGTGGTCGTAAAGGAAGTACACGTGCCGGTTTCGGGCCCGTTCGAACGGAACGCGGCGCGGCTCGAGCAGCTCGGCATCACGCCGCGGGAGTTCGAGATACTCGAGGCGATGGCGGCCGGTCTGAGCAACCGCGAGATCGGCGAACGACTGTTCGTCAGCGAGAATACCGTAAAGACGCACGCTGCCCGATTGTTCGACAAACTCTCGGCGCGACGGCGAACGCAGGCCGTTCAGCGCGCGAAGGAGGAAGGACTCATCCCCTGAAAGGATGATTCCTTAGGTTCTGGGGCATAATCACCCGTTCAGGTGACGCGGAAAGAGGGTGCTTCGGCGAGAATCCCCACCGTTCGCCAACCCGTCCCGCTTAAGGAGGAGTGACCATGAAAAGAACCGTGCTCGTCTTCGGGCTGATCGCAGGCGCCGTCCTTTCTGCGATGATGCTCGCCACCGTTCCGTTTATGGACAAGATCGGATTCGATCGCGGCGAGATCATTGGCTACACGTCGATGGTGCTCGCATTCCTGTTGATCTTCTTCGGCGTGCGTTCGTACCGCGACAAGTTTGGCGGCTATCTGGGTTTCGCGCGCGCCTTCGCAGTCGGTGCAATGATCGCGGGCGTAGCGTCGATCTGCTACGTAGCGACGTGGCAGGTGGTCTATTACAAGCTCGCCCCCGACTTCGTAACGAAGTATCAGGGATACCAGTTCGAAAAGGCGCGCGCCGATGGCGCGAGCGAGGCGGAGCTTGCGCAGAAGAAGGCAGAGACGGACAAGTTTGCGGAGCTTTATCGGAATCCGTTCATCAATGCAGCGATCACGTTCGTGGAACCGTTGCCTGTCGGATTAGTTGTGGCGCTCCTATCCGCAGCTGTGTTGAGTCGGCGAAGGAAGCGTGTCGAGAGTGACCTGAGTGCGGTGGCCGGCGCGCGCGTTTGATTCCCAACCCTCTAAACACGCAAAGGAGTGACATACAATGCAGCTCGGTAATTTCTCAGTCAGCTTGGCCGTCAAAGACATCGACGCCTCGAGAAGGTTCTACGAGAAGTTCGGCTTCACGGGCGTGATGGGGGATTCAAAGAACTGGCAGATCATGAAGAACGGCGATCACGTGATCGGCCTGTTTCAAGGCATGTTCGAGAAGAACACGCTGACATTCAATCCGGGCTGGGACAGCAACGCGAGCCAGCTACAAGACTTCACCGACATTCGTGAGCTGCAGCGCCAGTTGAAAGAGCAGGGTGTTCAGTTGGTAATGGAGGCCGATCCTAATACCAAGGGACCCGCGTCCTTCATGGCGATCGACCCTGACGGAAACCCTATCCTGGTCGATCAGCACGTCTGATTCACGTTAGGTGGAGCTGCACATGAGGCTC
>CBQVAZ010000426.1:0-3904 GCA_967720205.1 uncultured Gemmatimonadaceae bacterium
CACACACCTGAGAGCGGGTGTGCTCAGGCAGTGTGTTGTGCGTAGGATGCATGGGGAGTCTCTACTCGTTAGGCACTGAGAGTTGATTCACTGGTCACCGGCACAATCCGCAAGATGCGAACCGGCCGCCCGAGCGGATGCTTCCAGCAGAGACCGTCAGCAGGCCGCCTCGCCGCCAGCCTTTTCCGCCGGTGCTAGCCTCCTCCGAGTGCCTAGCGCATGTGAGTGCTACACGCTCAGCGCAGCCGTGCCGTGGTCCACTTGTCGGTCACAACCATTGACCTCCTGAGCCCTACCAGGATTCGCACGCGCGACGTGATCCCAGCCAAAGGGCAACCTGGTGGGGTCGGGAGCCAAATTTTCCAGATGTCCGTTCCAGTCACCCCTTCCGCACCGCCATCGTAACCCCCTAGACCGAGTTGTCGCCTAACGACTCATCGCTTCTTTGTTCCCGCGTCCGACACGCCCGGCATCGGCAGCATGCTGTTCGCCATATCACGCACGATCTTCCAGCTGCCGTCCGGCTGACGCTGCCAAACATTGATGTACCGGCCGCTGTCGACAACAGCCTGCCCAGTCATCTTCCCCTTGAAGTAGTACCAGCCGGTTTCAACAGCGAGATCGCCGCTGCTCAAGAGGCCGTCGCGTCCCGCTGCGATGGAATCAGGCTGAAGGCTGGCGAACCACTGCTTGTTGTATTCCGCGATCGCCGCCTTGCCTTTGAGCGGCGCCATGTTGGGCGAGTAGCTGATCGCATTATCGGCCCAAACGCCCATCGCTGGCGTCGGATCTTTTGCTTTCATCGCACTCAGAAACGTCGTCAGGTTGGAGTCGAGAAACGCATCGCTCGGGCCGGATGCGGCCGGCGGCTGACCGTTCTCAGATTTTTCAGCCGCGCTGCAGCCGACATAAAGAATCGCAACGGCAGCCAGCATGAGACTCTGGTATCGCGACATAAGGCCTCCGGAAGCTGAGTCAGCTATAAACGTGTTTTCGTGCTGCACAACAAACGCCATCGCGCCGAGAAACCCTACTCGGCGCCCCATTCGGCTGTCACGATGTCCAGATCCGCCGAGAGGACCGCCGCCGCGTCACGTAGCAGCTGCCACGCTTCCTCCACGTGCCGCCGAGCCGTTCGCAGATTGCCTATCGCCAGTCGCAGCGTGACTCGCCCGTTCAACTTCGTGTGCGAGAGAAAAACTCGTCCACTCGCGTTCACACGATCGAGGATTCCCTGGTTCAACCGATTCACAACTTTGGGATCGACACCGAGGGGTGCATAACGAAAGCACACGAGTGAGAACGGCACCGGCGCCATGAGCTCCCACGGCGGCGCTGCCTCGACCCAGGACGCGAATTCCCGCGCCAGCTCCATGTGCGCGCGCAGGCGCTCGGCGATCCCGTCGACGCCGAACGCACGGATCACCATCCAGAGCTTGAGCGCGCGGAATCGGCGTCCAAGCTGGACGCCATAGTCCATGAGGTTCACAACGTCTTCCTGCTCCGCCGTCGTTAGGTACTCCGGGACCAACGCGAATGCGCGTTTGAGCACCTCTGGGCGTCGCGTGTACAGAGCGGAGATGTCGACAGGCGTGAAGAGCCACTTGTGCGGATTGACGACGAGTGAGTCGGCACGATCGACGCCTGCAAGGACGTCGCGGCGTTCAGGAAGAATCGCGGCCACGCCGGCGTACGACGCATCGACGTGAAGCCATAACGACTCGCGCGCGCAAACCTTCGCGATCTCTGGAACGGGATCCACGCTCGTCGTGGCGGTGGTACCAACCGTGGCGACGACCGCGAGCGGCAGCATGCCGCGCGAGCGATCGTTGGCAATCGCGCGCTCGAGCAGATCGGTGCGCATCTCGAACCTGTCGTTGCCGTCGATCGACACGAGGTTGTCGTGACCGAAGCCTAACGCCATCACGGCCTTGTCCACCGACGAGTGCGCGTGCTCCGAGGCATAGATGCGCAGCGTCGGCAGATCGCTACGTCCTGCCATGCCGCGATTGCGGATCTGCAGCTGTGGTTTCGCCTCGCGCGCCGCCGCCAACCCCAGCATCGTGCCTATCGAGGCAGTGTCGTTGATGACGCCGAACCAGCCTGCCTCGAGGCCCATCATGCGTCGCAGCCAATCGAGGGCGCGCTGCTCCAACTCCGTCGCAGCGGGTCCCGTCTTCCACAACATCGCGTTGATGTCGAGGGCCGCGGTGATGTACTCGGCGAGGATTCCGGGCGCCGAGGCCGAGATCGCGAAGTACGCGAAGAAGCCGGGGTGATTCCAGTGCGTCGATCCGGGGATGATGATTTTTTCGACGTCATCGAGGATCGCGTCCAGCGGCTCCGCCTGCAGCGGCGGATCGATCGGGAGTCGTGCGGCGATGTCGCCGGGCCGCACGTCCGGGAGAACCCGATAGCGTTCGGGATTCTCCAGATACGCTGCGATCCAGTTCGTTAGGCGCTCGGCGGCGCGGCGGAATTCAGCGACTGGGACGTCCATGCGGAAAACGTGACGTTAGGTTACGCCGCCGCCGGTTCGTCCACGTTGGGCTGGCCGGCGACGCGCGGCGGTGCCGGACTACTGCTCACGATGAGCGCCACCGCAACGAGAATTATCCCAAACGCGATAATCGTGCGAGGTGCCAGCTGCTCGGACAGCAGGAGCCATCCGATGAGCGCAGCGATCAGTGGGTTGACGAATGCGTAACTACCGGCGGCCGCCGGCGAGGAGTGCGCGAGCAAATAAATGTACGCGCTGAAGCCGACGATCGCGCCGAAGAGCACCAGGAAGCCGTACGCTTGCCACCACGCACCCGAGAACCCCGCGATGCTCACGCCACGAAACTGGCCCAGCATCACGGCGATCGGCGTGAGCACGAGCCCGCCTGAGAGCATCTGCGACGCCGTCTGCATGAACGGCGACGCCGGGCGTGGTGCGCCGCGCGAGTAAATCGAGCCGCCCGACCAGGCGATGGTGCCTAACAAAACGAGGAACGCGCCGAAGAAACTGAACGAGCCGGCGCCGCCCTGCCGCTCGCTCATGAGCACCGCGATACCGACGATGCCGAGCACGAGGCCGGCGACGACGCGTGCACCGGGTCGGTGCCCTTCCGGTCGCATCCAGTCGAAGAGCACCAGGAACGCCGGCGTCATCGCCACGAGCACCGCGGCGATGCCTAACGGCAACAAGTGCACCGCCCAGGCGACAAACGCATTGCCGAGGCAGAGAAACGCGCCGGAAATCGTAGAGGCGCGCCATTCAGCCGGCGTGGGCGATGCGACGCCGCGGAAGCGCAGCCAGGCGTACAACAAGGCGCCCGCGACGACGAATCGCGCCGACGCCAGCGCGAAGGAGCCCAACTCCGCGACCGCAACGCGATTCGCGAGGTACGTGACTCCCCACACCAAGTAGAGAGACACCATCGCGAGAATGACGCCGCCACGCGACCCGTGCGCGCCACTCACTGCCATCGGAACATTCGCAGGGCGGCGACGAAGGGGATTGCGAACCAGATCGCGAGGATGAGCAGTTCTGGGCCGACGGCGCTCCACGCTCCCCCTTGCAGCATATTGGCGCGGAATGCATCCACTGCGGCCGTCAGCGGCAACGCCTGAATGAACGGCTGGATCGCGTTAGGGAAGTTGCTCGCCGAGAAAAAGACTCCCGAGCCGACCCACATCGGTAGCATGACCACGTTCATGAGACCGGAGGCGCCCTCGATCGTGCGCGCACGCGCGGCGATGAAGAGCCCGATCCCGCCAAACGCGAGCGCGGAAACGACGGCGACGAGCGCGAGTTGCCAGATCGCACCGCGCAGAGGCACGCCGAAAACGAGCGCCGCGAATGCCGTGATGACGCTGACTTCGATGAACATCAGCGTTAGGCGCATCAGCAGGAATGACA
>CBQVAZ010000427.1:0-3894 GCA_967720205.1 uncultured Gemmatimonadaceae bacterium
GTGCGCACGCTGTCCACGCTCGCGCGCGTGTGCCGCAACGCGCGCTGCACCCAGCGCCAGGCAAACGCGTTCACCTTGAGCGAGCGCAACCAGTCCGGCGGCGGTCCACCGGTGCGACCGCGCGAGAGCATGTAGGCGACAGCACCAAGTCCCAAGACGAACGTCGCGTAGCCGCCCAGCATCGCGCTCACCGCTCGTACCATCCCTCCCTCGCCGCGGAACGTGATCACGGCGACGATCGCGACGACCACGAGCGAAAGCAGCTCCAGCGCCAACTCGAGAAAGAGAATCACGAGGGCAGGCGAGGCGTTGAGACCGGCCTCCGTCAGTATTACGAATCGGGCAGGCTCGGCGCCGCTCCGGGCCGGAGTGATCGCCGCCGCGAAGTCACCGCCTAACGAAGTGCGCAGCGCAGCGCCGAAGGCGAGGCGCTCACCAATGGCGCGTGCGCTCAAGGAGAGTTTGGCGGAGCGGCAGAGGGTTTCCAATGCCACTGCAGCGAGCGCGAGGAAGTGCGCTGGGAGCGGAAGCCCGAGCGCTGTTCCCTCCGCCGAGACTTCCGAGCTAATGACCCAGAGAGAGACGCCGATGGCGGCGACAAACGACAACGCAGTGAGGAACCAGCGTAGTCGGGTCACCTAACCGTTTGTCGGCGCGAGTTCTTCGGGTTCCGCACCGCGACAACGATACCGGCTTAACGCCTAGCTGTCAGCCGTCAGCTGCGAGCCGTCGGCTGTCAGCGGCCGATTTTCAGTCCGATCGTTGTTGAGCGCCCGGGCATGATCTGCAGGTTATCGCGCTCGTTCAGCTGTTTGTTCAGCATGTTGTCGACGCGCAGGAAGAGCGCGGCCTCGCGCGAGACACGCCCTTCGAACATCGCGAACGGCTTCACGAGCTCGGGATAGCGCACCCAGTAGGCACGCGCGCTGCCTGCCAGGACAGATTCATTCGCGGCGTCGCTGTAATACGTCAACCAGTCGTACCCCGTCCACGATCCAATGTACGTCGCCCCAGCCGTTAGGCGTATCGCGGCCACGTCATACGACAGCCACGCTTGGCCCGCGGAGTTAGGCACTTCAGGAACCTGGTCGCCGACACGCAGATCACCGGTATAGTTAGGCGCCAAGCGGCGTACTTTGCTATCGGTCCAGGACATCGTCGCCGAACCTCGCAGTGCCCCCAGTCGCGCGGTCCCTTCGACTTCCATGCCGATGTTCTCAATTCGGCCAACATTCTGGTACTGAACGGTCTTCAACTCGGTTCGCTGCGACGCCACGACCTGCTGGATTAGCTGGTCGGCATTCTGGCGATACCCCGTGACGGAGAGCGACAACCGATCTCCTACATACAACTCGGTACCGTACTCGACGCCACCCTGCTCCTCCGGCTGCAACTCGTTGTTTTCGATCTGCCGGAAACGGACGGTCGTTATGCGGCGCCGCGCACTCGGCGGAGGCGGGCGGATGCCCTTGCCGTACGCCGCGCGGAACTTGAGCGCGCTCGCACCACCGATCTCCTGCGTATGCGCAATCCCAAGCATGGGCGACCACGCGGTGCCGACGTTGGGACCGAAGGACGAATTGCGCTCACCGCGCAATCCCGCCGTCAGGTGCCACGCTGGCGCGGGAACGAACTTGATCTGGCCGAATGTGCCGTGGTTGATCACGCGATCGAAGTACAGCGCTGTCTGACCGCTGCCGATGCCAGAGACGCTCTGTGTAAAGCCGAAGCGTTCGCGCTCCAGCGCGTTTCGCTCCAAGCCGAACGTGAACGTGGCGTTCGAGAGATCAGTACCGGCGCGTACGGACGTGCTGTAACGCAGCGACAAGCGGCTCACACGTTCCTGCGTGGCGCCTAACAAGGCGTCGGCGACTGTCGCCGGCTCCCGTTGCGGCGGGATGGCGCCGGCATTGCGATCGATCCCGACGACAAGCGAATGGCGCCAGCGCTCGTGAATCTGATGGTCCAAGGTCGCGCCGTACGTTTCGTGCTCGATTCGCTGATCGGTGAGCAGCGGTCGCACCGCAGCGTTGAGCGAGTTCGGCCGCAGCAGCGGATTGCTCGCCGCTGTAAAGCGCACGTCGGCATAGCGTCCGAAGCCGTCTAGCCTG
Source organism: uncultured Gemmatimonadaceae bacterium (assembly GCA_967720205.1). Classification (GTDB taxonomy): domain Bacteria; phylum Gemmatimonadota; class Gemmatimonadetes; order Gemmatimonadales; family Gemmatimonadaceae; genus DASYRX01. The sequence goes on from CBQVAZ010000427.1 coordinate 2,112, forward strand.
AGCGGTCCGAAAAAGCGGCGTCCACCGGCGAAACCACTGCGATACGCGGATGAGCCGTCAGGAATGACGCCGTCAGCCTGATGCAGCGAGCCGCCCAGGCCTAACGAGGCGAGCGGCTGGCCCAGACTCAGCCGTCCGGAGTGCTTCTGCGACATGCTGGAGCCGTCGAGGTAGCGACTCTCCTGGATTCCTCCGGAGAGGGAGCCTTCGAACTGCGGTGTTCCGCCGCCCGTGCGTCCTTTGCGCGTGACGACCTGGACGACGCCGCTGATCGCATCGGATCCGTAGAGCGCCGAGCCCTGTGGGCCGCGAATCACCTCGATTCGTTCGACGCTGGCGGGGTCGATCGCGAAGAGGAGATAAGGACTCGCGAGCTCGACGCCGTCGATATACGTCTTGAGCGACGTCGACGTGAACGAGCTGGATCCGCGCACGGAGCCTAACTGCGCGAGCGGCCCAGAAACGCCGAGGTTCCACGCCACGATGCCGGGAATCGACGTGCGGAAGAGATCCTGCATCGAGGCCGGTCCCAGACGCTCGATATCTTCCGACGAGAGCACCGTCACAGCGTGCGCGAGTCCGCGGCCGGAAGCGCCAGCGACCGGCGTTCCGGTCACGAGCACGCGATCCATCAGCTGCGGCTTGATCCCTTCGCGCGCGGGGAGCGGCGGGATTGAATCGTTAGGTGTCGTCAGCGAGTCCGCCGAGCGCGTAACGTCGGCCAGGTCGACGCCCGGCAGGCGCACGAGCACCACATACCCGCTTGGCGTCGTGACGGGCTCGAAGGGCGTGCCGCGCAGAACTTCACGCAGCACGTCGCCGACGCTCGCGCGCGAACGATCGACGCTGACGCGGCGCCCCGGCGGAAGCAGGTCGCCGGAATACGAGAGCCTAACGCGTCCGGCATTGGCGATGACGCGCAAGGCCGATTCCAGTGGCACGTCCGTGAGACGCACGTCGATGAGCCGAGCGAGCACGTCGTCCGAGCGGAGCTCGGCGGCCGCGCGTGCAAAGGCGTCTTGCGTACGCCCCTGAGCCCCGGCATGAACCGTGGAGAGGGAAAGAAAGCCTAACGAAACGAGCCAGCGCCTGAATTCAACCGGGCGCCGGCGCGCGCCGCGGCGCACTGTCACCCGGCAACCTCGCGGCTTGGACCGGTGCGAACGGGCAGCTCGCCCGTGTAGCCTGGTCCTGTGAATCGAACGACGCGGCCGCGACGCTCGACCTTCACGTCGGTGGAAGAACCGATGATCTGCAGGATCTCTTCGATCGGCGTCGTCGTGAGCAACGTGGCGTTCAGCGTCCGATTCGCGATCGTGGAGTCGGCGACTTCAACATCGAGATCGAACCAGCGCGACAACTCGGCGGCGACATCGCTCAACCGCGCGTTGTCGAAGATGAGCTGGCCACGCGTCCAGCCGAAGTAGGCATCGAGGTTCTGATCGCGCCTAACGAAAACTCCCGTATCGTTCGCGATCGCGACGTCGCGGGCGCGCAGCGTATCGCGCGCGGTGGGCGCGGCGCCGGAACGGACGGCGACAATTCCCTCACGCACCGCGATGTGCACGGGCCCGCGGTCAGTCGTCACCAGATGCCGCACAACGAACTCCGTACCAAGGTCTTCCGCGATGACGCTTCCAGCTCGGACGCGGAACGGCCGCGCCGCGTCATGTCGCACGCGGAAGAGCGCTTCACCCTCGAGGTCAACAGTCCGTGAGTCGGAGCCATAGCCGGCCGCGACGACGAGACGCGATGCGCTCGCGAGTATAACCTCTGTGCTGTC
>CBQVAZ010000428.1:0-3888 GCA_967720205.1 uncultured Gemmatimonadaceae bacterium
GGCTGCGGCCACGGCCACGGATTCATTCCGCGTCCAGCGATCCCGCGCACCGCTGCCTCACGCACATTCGCGTCTTCCGACTCGAGCAGCTCCTTGAAGAACTCCTCCGAGCGCTCGCCGGACTTCACGAGTGCGCGCAGCTGCGCACGCCGCGCGGTCTTGTTCTGCTCTTTGCGCATCGCGTCGCGCAGCGCGCCTATCGCTTTTGTATCGCCAATCTCGGACAGCGCCCACGCCGCCTTGGCGCGCACGCCCTCTCGCGCATCGGAAACGGCTCGGATCAACCCCGGCGGCGCCTCGCTCGGCTGAATCTGGCCCAGCGCCCACGCCGCTGTCCCACGCACCTCGGCGGCCTCGTCCCCGCCTGCTGCTTCGCCTAACGCTGCCACGGCGTCGCGATCCTCGATCTCGCCGAGTGCCCACGCCGCCGCTTCACGGACCTTGGCGCTGGCATCGCGTCGCAGCACCTGCGCGAGCGCCGGCGCCGCGCTCGACGCTTCGAGCGTCGCCAGCGCCCAGACAACCATCTCGCGCGTGTCCTCGTCCTGCTCCGTCCGCAGCGCGCCTGACAAGCCATCGATCGCCTCTCGCTTGCCGATCTGACCTAACGCCCACGCTGCCGCCCGCCGAACCCGTGGCTCGCGATCGCTCCGCAACACTCGCAGCAGGTCTTCCACGGCATCGGCGTCTTCCAGATGACCGACGGCGCCGGCCGCGGCGATGCGCACTACGTCCTCGTCGTCGCGCAGCGCCGTGCGCACAGTCTGCGTCGCGCGCTTGTCGCCGATGCGGCCTAACGCCCAGATGGAATTGCCACGCACGCCGTTGTCGGCATCGCGCGCGCTTCGCAGCAGTGGCTCTACCGCGGCCTTCGACTGCACCAGGCCGAGTCCTAACGCCGCGGCCTCTCGCGTCGTGCTGTCGCCACGCGCCAGACGCTGTATCAACCTGTCTTCCACGATGTCGGCGTCGACGCGACCCACCAAGCGCACGGCGAGCTCCCGCACGCACGCGTTCGGCGACGCGAGACTGTCGATGAGGACGGTGATCTCACTCAGGAGCAGCGAGCCGCGCGGGAAGGACGCCACGCGCGTCGCTGTCTCCACACCAAGCGGCGTCGAGGGCGCGTCGTACCACATGCGTCCGCCCCATCCGGACGCGGCTTCCGCCGTCAAGCCACAGACAACCGGCGGAACTTCTCGCACGGCGGCCAACAGTCCCAGCACGTTGCGCACAGCGGGCTGATCGCTGCGCTGAGGCTCGGCTGCCATCGCGGCCGCACTCGGCTCACGAGCCGGAGCTGCTTCAGGATGCGCGCTTGTGATTCCCCAGCCAAACAGGGTGCCGACGAGGAAAAGAGATATACGAGGCATGAGTCTACTCCGAACAAATAGAGTTGAAAAATCAGCACCGTTAGGCAAAGAGAATCGCATGACGTGCCAATCGATTGAACGACTACCTGACTACGGGTTTGGGCGTGGGTTGGGCCACGGCCACGGCCAGGGCCCGCCACCCTTCCCCGCCAGCGCTTCGACGACGACAGCACGCACTTGCGGATCGCGCGAGTCGATCAGTCGGGCGAGCGCTGCCGACGAGCGTTCTCCGATCGCGCCTAACGCACGGATGTATCCCATGCGCAGGTCCTTGTCTTCCTCGCGATTGAGAGCCTGCTCCAGCGCCGTGACGCTTTCGGGATCCTCGATCCGGAAGAGCGCCCACGCGGCGATCATCCGCACGCCCTTATCAGGATCGCTGAGCGCGTTCGTGAGCGCACGCGGCGCGCTCTTGGGGGACGCGTTGCCCAGCGCCCAGATAGCGAGCATGCGCAAGTGCCTCGACGGCGATGAGATCGCGTCGCCAAGGACGTCGACAGCCTTTTCCGCATCGAGATTCCCAAGTGCCCACAGCGCCGTCTCCTTCACCTCGTTGTCTGCATCACGGCGCACGGCTTCGGTTAGCGCGTCAACAGCGTTAGCGCGTTCTGCGCCGTGAGCGAGCGCCCAGGCGGACATCTCGCGCACTTCGGAATTCGAATCGCGACGCAGCGAAGCTGCCAGCGCATCGGTGACATCGCTGCGCTCCGCATAACGAGACAGTCCCCACGCCGCGACACGCCGCAGACTCGCGCTCGTATCGCTGCGCAGCACCGAGATCAGGAGGCTCGGCCGGTCGTCACGGCGCGTCGTATCCTGCAACGCATGTAGCACCTCAGCACTGGTCAAAGCGGAAACGCGATCGGCTTCAGCCGGGTCACGATCGATTTCGGCTGGCTCGCGTTCCGACGGCTTCGACGGATTCGTTAGGGTCTGCTTGACTTCACTCTTGACTGTTGACTGGTGCGTATTCTCGGTGAGCACACGCACCTGCGTCGTATTCGCTGCAGTGTCCGCTGGTCCTGCCGGCGACCTCGCGGGCACGGCTGAGTCATTTGCGAGCTGCGCAGCAGCACGTGGAGCCGGAACCGCGCCACCGACAACAACAACGAGCGCGACGAGTCCAACGAGCAAAGCTGCGGATTGGCGACGTCCGACTCCGCGTCGCAGCGCGGGATCTAAAATGGCGAGCATGCGTCCCTCGAATTCACGCCGATGCGCCATCGGAATTGCGATAGCCGGCGTGCGTGTTTTGCCAACGGCGGTGACGATGTCGAGCAGATGCTCGGCATAAGCGGTCGCGCGCAGTCCGCATGTGAGCGCGAGATCATCGCAGGCGCGCTCGCTCTCGATGCGCATGCGCCGCGCGGCGGTCCAGACGAGCGGATGGAACCAATAGACAGCGCACGCGAGCCGGCCGAGCGTGTGACCTAACAAGTCTCTCCGGCGAATGTGCGCAAGCTCGTGCATGAGAACGGCACGACGCCGCTCGATGTCCCACTCGTCAGATTCGGCAGGGAGAACGATCGTCGGCCTCACGAGGCCGCAGGCGAACGGCATCTGAACGTCCTCGCTGCGCATGAGCCGCGGAGTCGCGTCGATGCCCAACCGGTCGGCGATTTCATAGAGCGGCCCGGTCCACAAACGATCCTCGAGAGCGCGAGCACGTCGCACGATGCGACGCACATTGAGGAATCCGAGCGCGAGCCACAGCGTGACCGAAAGCGCGATGACGCCCCAGATGATTGCGGCGAGCTGCCACGGCGACGTCGTTGCGAGAATGTTTCGTCGTTCAGTGATCTCTGACGCCTGCGGCTGTGCGCTGCCCGCGTTAGGCAGTGGCGCCGTTTGCGCCGTCGGCGGCAGGCTCGGCGAAGCCGACGGGCCAAACGGTTGTGCCGCGACGCTCGGTGTCGCAGCCGGAAGAATCGCCAAACGCCACGGCGTCCATTTCACGAACGCCGGCAGTAGCAGGAGTGCCCCAATGATCGCGACCCACACCAGGTGTCGCGCGCCAGCCGATGCACGCTGCAGCAGCGCCGACGCGCCTAACGCGGCGAGCAGGAGCAGGGTCGCCTTCGCCACCAGGATCAGGAGCGTGGCAGCCGTGCCGGTTCCGAGAGAGATCGTCATCGCTATCGCCCTCCCAAACGCGCACCTTTGATCTTTTCGCGCAGCCGCTTGATCTCGGCGTCGCTCATATCAGTATCGGCAAGACGCAGAAGCGCGGTCACAGCCTGCTCCGTCGATCCGGCGAAATACGTATCGACAACGTGCTCCAACGCGTCCGCGCGCACGCGCTCCGTCGAGTCGGTCGGCTCATAGATGTACCGCGGACCGTCTTCACGGTGCCGTACGAGGTCCTTCTCGCCAAGTATCCGAAGGATGGAGCGGACGGCCGAGTACGTCGGCGGGTCCGGCAGCTCGTCCATGATCTCGGTGACAGTAGAAGCTCCGCGCCGATGCAGGATGTTCATGACCTGCCGTTCACGTCGCGTAAGCTCGTTGTTGTTCG
>CBQVAZ010000429.1:0-3881 GCA_967720205.1 uncultured Gemmatimonadaceae bacterium
TTCGGCGTGCACTTGTTAGGCACGTGCCGCATGGGCAACGATGCGAAAACGAGCGTGATCGACAAGTTTCATCGCGCGCATGACGTCCCGAATCTTTTCATCTGCGACGGGAGCAGTCTGGTTACATCCGGGCGTGGCCAGCCAACGATGACGATCATGGCTCTCGCGTTTCGCGCCGGCGAAAAGATCGCAGAGTTCGCCAAGCGAGGAGAGATCTAGACAGGCACGTCTCCTGCGTTCAGCACGGACATGAGAAGAAATCCGCGGTTGCTCATCGGGCTTGTCGTGGCCGTCATGGCCCTGCTCGGGTATTGGGGCACGTCCAGCGTCAACCCGACGACGGGAGAAAAGCAGCATGTCGCCATCACTCCCGAACAGGAAGTCGCGTTAGGCCTGCAGGCGGCTCCCGAGATGGCGCAGCAGCACGGCGGCGAGGATCCCGACAGTCGCGCAAATCCGCTCGTTGATCGCGTCGGCGCGAAGTTGCTCAGTGGCAGCAAAGCGGGACAGTCTGGCTACCCGTTCGACTTTCATGCGCTGGCTGACGCCAACACAATCAACGCCTTTGCACTCCCCGGTGGGCAAGTCTTCATCACGCACGCGCTGCTCGCGCGCCTAACAACCGAAGGCCAGCTCGCCGGCGTGCTGGGGCACGAGATCGGTCACGTCGTCGGTCGTCACGGGGCCGAGCATATCGCCAAGCAGCAACTCACCGAGGGGCTCACGGGCGCGGTCGTCATTTCCACCTACGATCCGAACGATCCAAACAGCGCTCGCACCGCCCAGATGGCCATGTTGATCGGGAGTTTGGTCAACATGCGCTTCGGCCGACAGGATGAACTGGAGTCGGACGAGATGGGCGTGCAGTACATGGCAGACGCTGGCTACGACCCACGCGCGATGATCGAAGTGATGAAGATCCTCCAGCAAGCTTCCGAGGGTGGAGCGCCGCCCGAGTTCTTCTCCACGCACCCGAATCCCGAGAACCGCATCGCACGCATCGAGGCCGCGATTCAGAAGCGGTTTCCCAACGGCGTTCCATCGAATCTGACGCCCTAGGTGCGCTGCAACGAGCGCCACGCGACTGAGCCGCCCCGAAGGCTCAGTTGGATGGGACCTAGACCTTTTCGCCGCGCTGGGTAACATCGTGGCGTGATCCGCACGAAACGGTCAGCCGCGCCAGCAAAGACGAAGCGTTTTGGCCATGCTGTCGTCGCGTCAATCGCCAGGGAGCACTATCTCTGGATCCGGGCGGGCTCCGGCTCCGCGCACAAGTTCACCGGGATATGGAGCGTCGTCGTCGAGGGACGCGTTTTCGTTAGGTCCTGGTACATGAAGACGAGCGGCTGGTACTTCGCCTTTCTCGAAGACCCGCTCGGAGCTATTCGCCACGGCACGAAGGAGATACCGGTTCGCGCCGCTCGCGTACGCAGCGAGCGACTGCTCAAGTCGATCAATGCGGCGTATGCCGAGAAATACACCTCGCCGGCTTCGATCAAGTACGTCAAGGGGTTTGCACGCGGCAAACGTCTCGCAACGACGACCGAGCTGACCCCGCAGTAGCACAGTCCAGTCCGCCAGTTCATGGCGCGTACCTTGCACTTCAGTCCGACAACCGACCCGCACGCGGCGTATCGCCTAACGCGCGAGTCTCCGTCCTCCAGCCTGCCGGGCTGACAGCCTCGTCAGGCCGAGAGGTACGCGCGTTGCACGCGCTCACCATTCAATCAGGAGCCTCCGTTGGCTGACGTCGTCGCCGTCGGTATCCCAGTAAGTCGAGAAAGTGACAGTCAAGCCGCCGAGGCGGCGCGGCTGAAGCACAGCTTCTACCGCCACCTCATCGGTTCGGCGCGCTTCTTTGCGCAGCGTGCGCGCGCGTTCGAAGACCGCGCCATGAAGCAGCAAGGACAGCTCGGCGCTGGTACTGCCGGCGATCTCGTTAGGCACCGTTCCTACGTCACTGGGGCGATCCTTTCCGCTGCCGCTTTTCTCGAGGCATCCATCAATGAGCTGTACGTGGAGCTCCACGGCCTGCAGTCGAACGAGCGCACGCGGCTCCCACGCCGCGTGCTCGCCGTACTCGGGCGCTTCTGGTCCGACATCGAGCGAGCGCCCGTGCTGCATCGCTATCAAGTCGTTTTGATGGTCGCCGACGCTGAGCGTTTTGACGAGCGCCGTGCCCCGTTTCAGGACGCCGATAGCCTGATGAAGCTGCGAGACGCCCTCGTGCACTTCCGCCCGGAGCGTCCGGAGAGCCGCAGACGACTGCGCACGATGGAGCAGCGGCTGCGCAACCGGTTCGATCCAAATCCACTCGGCCCAGCGGATAGTGTGTGGTTTCCGGATCTGTGTCTGAGCGCCGAATGTGCGGAGTGGGCTGTCCAGGCGGCAGATGATTTCACCGAAGACTTCTGCAAGCGTATGTCGCTGCCGGCCCGAGGATTGGCGTCGTGCGACGTGAGCACACGCCAGCCTCGCGCGCGCGATGTGGAGTTGGAGGCCAAACGGCGCGTGCCAAGCGCCGAGCTCGCGAACGGCGCGGCACCTAACGACGATACTTCGTCCCCCATCGGCAGGTAACAATGCCACTGCTCAAGCGCACGATCGACTTCTTCACACTCGGCTCCGAGCATCCGATCCGGCGACTCATCGCCTATTACATCGTGCTCGCGATGATCGTCGCCGCGATGCTCACGCTCTTTCCTGCGTCCGGCGAGCTGCTCTTCGGAAGCCTGGCGCTCAACATCCCGAACGCGCCGGTGGTGTTGCAAGATGGGTTGAATAACATCTCGGACTCGCCGCTTTTTCAGCAGGACTCCGTTGCGAGGCTGGCATTGAGCACCACGATCGCGCTCATGGCCACACTCGCGCTGATGCTTCCCGTCACGTGGGTCTACATCTCCGCGCGCAACGTGCGCGGCCACAGTCAGGCACTCGTCCAGACACTCATCATCCTGCCCATTGTCGTCGCCGGCGTCGTATTCGTCGTGCGCGATAGTTTGGCTCTGGCGTTCAGCCTCGCGGGTGTCGTCGCCGCGGTGCGCTTCCGCACGACGCTGCAGGACACGCGGGATGTCGTGTTCATCTTTCTCTCCATCGCCGTCGGTTTTTCGGCGGGCGTGCATATGCTCGGCGTCGGCGGACTCGTTACGCTCGTTTTCAACTTCGTTCTGCTGTGGACGTGGCGTTCTGACTTTGGACGCAACGTGCTGGCGCCGACGGCCAGCGCGCAGTGGACCGAGCCGCTGCAGTCCCTGGCAGGCGGCAAGGGGAATGGTTCGGTTCCGGACCGCGATCTCGTGCTGGCGCTGAGCCCGGGCAAAGCTGGCCAGCTGGCCGCGCGTTTCGACCGCGTTCGCGACGTGTTGGGAAAGGACAAGAAGAAGCCGCGCTACAACGCCGTGCTCAGCCTAACGAGCGATAAAGTCGGCGAGGCGCAGGCCACGGTTGAAAAGGTGCTGGACGACATGGCGAAACGGTGGAAGCTGGACGAGGTTGTGTCGAACCCCGGGAAGCCTGACGAGGTCTACTATCTCATACGGCTGCGCAAGTCGCTGACGACAGACGAGCTGATTACAGCCATCCGGGCGCGCGCCGCGGGGCTCATCATCAACGTGGACGTGGAGGTCGGCGAAGTCGAGAGAAAACAGCAGGAGAAGACTGCGTGAACAGGACGGCCCGACTGCTCGTCGTCGCCTTCGCGTTAGGTCTGGCAGCCTGCCGGCCAACGCGCAGCGGCGTGCGCACCCGCGCCGATTCCGTGCAATTGACTGAGCGAGCGGCGAAACTCGCGCAACGGCTTTCGGCTAGCGCCACCGGCGCCGAACGCGCGCTGCCGATCGCTAAATGGTTCATGCCGCCGCAACTCAGTGAGATTTCCG
>CBQVAZ010000430.1:0-3881 GCA_967720205.1 uncultured Gemmatimonadaceae bacterium
ACATCTTCCAGGTCAAGCGAGGCGCCGAAGAGTCGCCACAAGATCGTCTTTGTGTTCTTAGCGTATGGGTCGGCCTCGTACGCTCGCAACGCTGCAAGCTTTCCCTCTGCGGTCTCGTTCCGGCGCATCAGGCGATGGCTCAGCAGGGCCCATGCCTCGGCCTGGTTCGGGTCACCGGCAACGGCCGCCCGAAGATCCGCTTCGGCGCTGTCGCCGAGCGCCGATACCGCTTGAGGGCTCGCGCCTAGGTTGACGACTGAGCGCAAATAGCGGAACCTGCCTCGCAGCCCCAACGCCTCAGCGTTATCGGGCTGCCTAACGAGTGCTGCTGTTAGATACTCTAAACCGCGTCGCGTCCACTCGTCGTAGTGCCTCGGCTCAAACAGGCCGGCGAGATCGAGCCCCCGATCCACGACGCGAGCGCGCTCGACAAACGGCGTTACCCACGCGCCGTCGAACGTACTCGCTTTTGCGAGAAGCGAGTCTGCGTGGGCGAGCTCGCGCCTAGCGGCTGCTGTGTCTCCAGTCTGAAGCACGACGCTCACGTCGCGCGTAAGGCTGCGTGCTTGCTGCACGAGCTGCCATGCTTGCGCGCTCCGCGTGCGCTGCCGGTCGAGTTGAAGAGTGATCTGCTCGCCGAGGCGCTGCCGCAGAAAGAGCGCGACGGATGCGATCGCGCTGTCTTGCAACGCGATCACGTCGTTCAGGGGTCGGTCGAATGCCGCGCTTCCCACAACTGATCCATCGCGCGCGTCGACGAGCGACACACTTACGCGAAGCGAATCGCCCACTCGCGCGACATTTCCTTCGACGAGCGATCCGACGCCGAGAGCGCGGCGTATGCTGTCGGCTTTCACGACAGCTCCCTTAAACGGAGCCACCCCGTTAGGCGAAACGACACGAAGCGTTGTGACCCTCGCGAGGTTGCTGATGAGTGCTTCGGTCAAGCCGTCGGCTACCTGCTGCAGCGTGTCATTGCCTGTCGAGCGGAAATACAAGACCGCAACGTGGCGTGGATCTGGAGCCGCCGTGCTCGAGGTGGAGGCCGGAACGAATCGACGCGCAACGACGGCTACGGCGGCGAGCGTGATCCCGACAACGACCGCCGCGGCCACGATTTGCGTGCGGCGCCTAACTCTGTGCCGTTCTGTCGGAGTGCTGTCCGTCGCCTGTGAGGGAGACAGCGCCGTGGCGAATGCCTGTGCCGACGGGAAACGGTCTGCGGGCGTTTTGGCGAGCGCCCTCAGGACCGCGGAGTCGATCTCTGCAGGCACGCCTTCGCGCAGGACGCGCACCGGCGTCGGCCGTTCGGTGAGCATCTTGGCGATCACGGATTGCGTGGACGCACCACTGTGTGGCGGCTCACCGGTCAACATCTCGTATAACACGGCACCCAACGAGTAAATGTCGCTCCGCGCGTCTAGTGCGCGATCGCCTGTGGCCTGCTCTGGGCTCATGTAATGCGGCGTGCCGAGACTGAGGCCAGGCTGCGTGAGGCGTTCGCCGCCGGCCTCCGCGACGGCAAGGGCGATACCGAAGTCGGTCACGACCGCCTCGCCCTCGTGGATCAGGATGTTCTCTGGTTTGATGTCCCGGTGGATGATCCCCTGTTTGTGTGCGTAGTCGAGTGCACTCGCAACTTGGCGTGTAATTGCCACCGCTTCGTCGACCGGCAGCTCCCGTTCGCGTTCGATCCGGGCTCTCAAAGATTCGCCGCGCACGTACGGCAGCACGTAGTACAGGCTTCCATTCGCGACGCCGGAATCGATCAACGTTAGGATGTGAGGGTGGTCTAGGCGGGCGCTGATGCGGATCTCTTTGAGAAAGCGCTCCGGTCCCAAGACATGGGCAAGCTCAGGACGCAAGACTTTGAGGGCCACTTCGCGCCCGTGCCTCACGTCGTGGGCGAGGTACACTGTGGCCATGCCACCTGCACCGAGCTCGCGCTCGATGCGGTAGCGATCAGCCAGGGCCGTCGAGAGTTCTTGCAGAGTCACAAAGACTGGCCATACCGTGGGCGACTAATAATGAAGCCCAGTTCGCCAGGAGGCCATGCGTCACTGCCGACGGCGGTGCGGGTCATGACCGTCTATGCCGCCGCCGCGCTGCACCACGACGAGCGACGCATGATGGCTCGTTAGGGTCTACGATTCAGCGTAAGCGACGCACACTCAGCTCGTCGAAGATTTGCTCGCCGCAGAACAGGGCCGGACGAGCGCCGTCCAGGTACGCCGAGAAGAAGTCGCGCACGAGTCGGTTGACGATCTCGCCACCGCGCACACCGTCGATTACACCTAACGCGCCACTCATGCGTGCCGGCGGCTCCCAGTACTGCCAGTCCCCGAAATTGAGATGCCCGGATTTGCTGAGCACCGCGCGCCAATAGGGGCGACCCTTCCTGTAAATCGGATCGCTCACGCCGACACGAAAAAGGCGGTCGCTGTAGACCATCAGGAACGGACGCTTGGATGGCCGATCGATCAGGTCGCCGTACTGCGGTGATCCGTCCAGGTTGATCGCTGCGTCGCAGCGGCGATCGCGCGCGCAGAAAGCGGCGCTGGCCACGCCGCCCATCGAATGACCGAACGCACCAAGCCGCGTTAGGTCCAACCGGCCCGCGAAGCGAGCGCCAGGTCGCCGTGCTAGTCGGGCGAGCTCGTCGACGACCAAACGCGTGTCATCCACCCAGCGATACGTCGCGGCCGTGCTGTTCGGTATGTGCGCGAGGTACCAGCGCAGCGTTTCTTCCGCGCGGCCGGGCACAGTCGTTGATATCACGACGGCCGAAATGGAATCCTCAGCCGTCCACTCGCCGAGTACGCCGCGCGCGAGCGGGACGAGTTGATTGTCCGGTGTGAATAGAAGCTCCGTGCGGCCGCCAGGGAGCGAGACAGCCATCGATTCACCCGTGTGGGCGATGCTGAACACGGCGTATCCATGACTCGCGAGATCTTCCATGAGCGCCGTGTAGTCGCTCGGCATGCCCAGGTAGCCGTGCGAGAAGATCAGGACAGGTAGTCCGTGCAGAGATCGCCTAACGGGCGCATCGATCCACGAATGCGTGACGACACCGCTGTGCTGCAGCACCGTAGTGGCCGGGTTGCGCCCGAAGGCCGCCATCTGACGCAACGCCGCTTCTTCGCGGAGATAGGGGCTGCGCGTTAGGCTAGCGCTGTCCGATGCTGGATACCAGGCGACGACGACGAGCGGCGCTGCTTCCGGTGCTTTGCGTTGGACGACGAAGCTCGTGGTGCCGATCGCGAACGGCCCACTCGGATTCGGTAGACGAAAGCTCGGCTGCGCGGCCGCTACTGTCGCGAAGAGAATTGCGAGCAGAGCGTTAGCCGCGGAAACGCGCTGGGACGCGCGGATTACGTCAACAACTGATTGGGAAAGCCGAGCAGTTTCAGCGTGCATCAGCGACAATCCGCGGCAAAGTGTTTCCAGAACTAAGCACGGCGACTGAAAGTTCGCTGTCCGAGCGTCGTAAGAGCGACCCCGGACCTTTCCAGAAACTGGCTCGCGAGCCAACGTCTAGTCCGTCTCTGCCGGAGTGCCCATGATCGCCTTCCGACGTCCCTCGCTGATCGTCATCGCCATCGCCCTCGCCAGCCCGCTCGCCGCGCAAAGGCGTCAGGCACCGGCGACGCCGCCAGCCGCTCCAACGCCAGTCGCGGCGATCGACAAGCTGCGCTTCCGCGATATCGGGCCGGCGACCCCGTCGGGGCGCATCGACGACTTCGCCGTCTTCGAGGCGAATCCGGCGGTTTTCTACATCGGCACGGCCACCGGCGGCGTCTGGAAGAGCGTCAACAATGGCACGACACTGCAACAAGTCTTCCACAGCCAGACGACGTCGTCGGTCGGGGACGTCGCGATCG
>CBQVAZ010000431.1:0-3859 GCA_967720205.1 uncultured Gemmatimonadaceae bacterium
GAATTCAGCAAAGATTCATGTGCTGTCTCAGCAGTCTACGGCATTGGATGCAGCATAGGCGAAAAGGGTTTACAACGTTGTCGTAACGGGCTTATCGAGAGAGAGCCGAGCACGTCAGCGAAAGGTCAAGAACGGTCAAGCGTTCTGCATGCTGAACACTTGCCGAACAGCGGCACCCTCAACTCTGAGCGAGCAGCCCGGCGTTCGAACGCCTAACGAAACTCCGAAAAGACCAAACAGCAAGATTTCGCCGCGGACTAACACGGACCAACGCGGACACCGCTCTTTGTAAAAAAGGCGTCTAACGTTCTTGCTGTTGTCCGTGTAAGTCCGCGTTTGTCCGCGGTGAAAGTAGTTGGGAGGGGTTGGGAACCGTACGGTTACGGAAGTTGTCTTATTAACAATGTCTGTCGTTGCGAACGGGACCTATTTCGGCCGCGCTGTGCTTGTTAGGCAAAGCGCCGGCCTGGCGCTGGCCGAAACGCACTACGACGGTGGCACAGTCGTTCCCCCGCACGCGCACGAGACGGCGCTCTGCGTCCTCGTTCTCGAGGGCGCCTTCGAAGAACAGTCCGATCGGAATCGTGATCTCTGTGCAGCGGGGACGCTTCTCTTCATCCCAGAAGGCGCATCGCACGCGCACAAGTTTCTCGCGCGGCGGTCGCGCGCCTTCACCGTGCAGTTCGGCGCCGAGTGGACGTCGCGCCTGGCCGCGTGCGATGTGCGCATCCCGACGAACGCGCGAATACTCTCGCGCGGCGCGGGGAGCTGGAGCGCCGCGCGTCTCTACGGCGAATTCCGTTCGGGGAATGGTCGCTCCGCGCTCGCGCTCGATGAACGGGCGCTCGAGACGCTCGCCGTCGTCGCCCCGCAGCCAAACGCGTCAGCGGGTGAGCGTCGCTCGCGATGGCTCAGCCAGACGCGCGAGTATGTCTCGGCGCACTTCCGCGAGACCTTTTCGCTGGCCCACCTCTCGCAGCTGACGGGTGTTCATCCCGCCTATCTCTCGCGCGCCTTCAGGCGCCACACGGGTGAGACGCTCTCCACACTCGTCAGGCGGCTTCGACTGGAGCACGCCGCCGAGCGACTCGTGCGCGAGGACGCATCGATCGGTCGGATCGGCCTCGAGGCCGGCTTCGCGGACCACAGTCACTTCACGCGCGCGTTCAAGCGCGCGACTGGAACGACGCCGCTTGCCTATCGCGAGCTGTTCAGTCCACCGCGAGCAAGGCCGGATCCTCGACGAGCTCCTTCACCCTAACGAGGAAGAGCACGGCCTGCTGACCATCGATGATGCGATGGTCGTACGATAGCGCCACATACATCATCGGCCGCGCGACGATCTCGCTGTTCACGACGATTGGGCGCTCCTGAATCTTGTGCAGACCGAGGATCGCCACCTGCGGATAGTTGATGATCGGCGTCGACACGAGCGAGCCGAAGACGCCGCCATTGCTGATCGTGAACGTCCCACCGGTGAGATCGTCCATCGTCAGCTTGCCGTCGCGCGCGCGCTTGGCGATCTCCGCGATCTCGCGCCCGATCTGGATCATCCCCTTGCGATCCGCATCCTTCACGTTAGGCACGACCAGCCCCGCGTCGGACGCGACGGCGATGCCCATGTGCACGTAGTGCTTGTAAATGATCGAGTCGTCGTCGATCTGCGCGTTGACGACCGGGAATTGCTTGAGCGCCTGGCAGCATGCCTTCACGAAGAAGGGCATGAACGACAAGCGCACACCATGCTCCTTCTCGATGCGTTCCTTGATGCGGCCGCGCAGCGTCTCCACGGCCGACATGTCGATCTCGTTGAAAGTCGTTAGGTGCGCCGTGGCGTGCTGCGCCTCGAGCAGATGTTCGGCGATGCGTTTGCGCCGCGTCGTCATCGCCTCGCGCGTTTCGCGCGCGCCGTTCCCGGCGGGGGTCGGCGCCGCCGCTGGCGGACGCGGGGTCGCCGCGGCTGGAGCTGCGGCCTTCGGCGCTTCGGTGGAGCCAGCGCCCCGCGCGGCCACCGCATCGATCACATCGGCCTTGCTCACTACTCCGCCGCGACCGGTGCCGCTCACAGTCGACAGGTCGACGCCTTGCGCGGCAGCCTCACGCTGCGCTGAAGGTGCCGCGCGAACTTCACTCCGAGGCGCAGCCTGGCGCTCGGGCACGGCCTCACGCTGTGGCTGCTCTGCGGGAGCGGATTGAGATGCTTCCGCGCCCTGAGTTGCCGTCGCACCCGCAGCAGCCGGCACAGCCGTCTCGTCGATCTCGCCGATCACTTCGTCGACGCCAACGATCTCGCCTTCTTGCTTGGCACGCTTAACGAGTACGCCTGCTTTCAGAGCCGGAACCTCGACGGTTACCTTGTCCGTCTCGAGCTCAACGAGCGTATCGCCTGCCTGAACAGCATCGCCCTCGCGCTTGAGCCAACGCGAGATCGTTGCCTGTACGATGGATTCGCCGAGTGGGGGAACTTTGATTTGGAGCATTGGATGCGGGCCCATTGGCCCCTCGTCCGCCCAATATAAGCCGCGCAGAATCCCGTGCGAGCGCTGACGATCAGCGCCCACGGCGGCCTCGAGCGGGTCGAGTTCCGCGACGTTGAGACGCCGGCCGTCGTGCGTCCCACTGACGTTCGGGTGCGACTGCACGCCGCCGCGCTCAACCACCTCGATCTTTGGACAATCGGCGGCCTGCCCGGCATCACGATCAAGCCACCGTGGATACTGGGCGCAGATGGCGCTGGAGTGATCGATGCCGTTGGCGACGCCGTCAAAAGCGTGCGTCCAGGAGACAGGGTCTTCATCAACGGTGGCATCAGCGATCGCACCTGCGAGTATTGCCTCGCCGGCGAGCAATCACTCTGCGTTCGCTTCGGCATACTCGGCGAACACCTACCTGGGACGTTCGCCG
This sequence comes from uncultured Gemmatimonadaceae bacterium, assembly GCA_967720205.1. Classification (GTDB taxonomy): domain Bacteria; phylum Gemmatimonadota; class Gemmatimonadetes; order Gemmatimonadales; family Gemmatimonadaceae; genus DASYRX01. The sequence goes on from CBQVAZ010000431.1 coordinate 2,905, forward strand.
AGTACATCGTCGTTCCCGAGCCTAACGTGCGGACGATCCCTGACGACGCGCCGTGGGACATGGCGGCGGCGTACCCACTTGTCACGCTGACAGCCTGGCGAGCGATGATCACGCGCGCGCGAGTGCGCGCGGGGGATCGCGTGCTGATCTGGGGCGTCGGTGGCGGTGTCGCGCTTGCCGCTCTCATGATCTGCAAGCTGCTCGGCGCGCACGTGACCGTAACGTCGAGCAGCGACGAGAAGCTCGCACGAGCGCGCGAGCTCGGAGCGGATGACACGCTGCGGCACGACCAGGTCGAAGTGGGAAAGGAGATGCGCGCGCGCACGGGGAAGCGCGGCGTCGACGTCGTCTTCGATTCCGTCGGGGAGAAAACGTGGGGCCAGTCGCTCATCGCGTTAGGCAGGCTTGGTCGGCTGGTGACCTGCGGTGGAACGAGCGGACCGAATCTCGTGACGGACGTGCGCCGGCTATTCTGGAATCAATGGACGATTCTGGGTTCCACGATGGGGAACGACGCCGAGTTCGACGCGATCACCGCGGCGTTCAGCAGCGGTCGGCTAAAGGCCGTCGTCGACAAGGTCTATCCGTTGGAGCAGGGGCGAGATGCGTTCGAGCGACTCGAGCACGGCGCGCAATTCGGCAAGATCGTGCTGAGCATCGCCTAACGGGGCAGGCGCGAGTGGCCGACGAAACCGCGCAGTTCACGCAAGCCGAGCAACGGCAGATCCGCGAGGACTATGAGCGCGGCGGGACAGCCACCTGCCCGCGAGATGGGGTGAGCCTCACGACCCGGGCTATCGGCGGCGGCTCGTTTGGGCTGGGCTACGCGCGGCGGCGGGAGTGGCTCCTGTGCCCTAAGTGCCATCGTAGCGCGCTCTTTGACCTCAAACGCGGAACGAGGAACTAGGGGATAGGAGGATAGGAGGATAGGAGGATAGGAGGATAGGAGGATAGG
>CBQVAZ010000432.1:0-3846 GCA_967720205.1 uncultured Gemmatimonadaceae bacterium
TTCCGCGACAGTGAAGTCATCAACGTCCCCGAGCGGCTGCCGGTCGTGCCGCTGCGGGACGTCGTGGTTTTCCCCTACGCCGTCATGCCCCTCGTCGTCGGGCGCCAGCTTTCGGTCGCGGCCGTCGAGCAGGCGGCCGCCGGCGACGACCGTTGCGTCCTCGTCGTCGCACAGCGCGACGGTGAGGTACAGGACCCCGTCGCCACCGATCTGCATCGCGTCGGCGTCGTCGCGCGGCTGAACCAGGTCGCACGGCTGCCTAACGGAACGCTCCGGATCCTGATCGAAGGGATCGCGCGCGTTCGCATCACGCGCTACTCCACGCACAAGCTGACCCTGCGCGCTACGATCACGCCGTCGCCTCTTTCGAGAGAGCTGGCCGCGGAGGAAACGGCGGAGCTCGACGCGCGCATGCGTCGCACCCTGGACCGCTTCGAGGAGTACGTCGGCCTGCAGCGGCGTATCCCGCCGGAAGTCGTCACGATGGCGCAGGGGACGGGCGTATCCGAGCGCGTGGCGAGCATCGTGGCTTCGCACATCGGCGTACGCACAGACGTGCGCCAGCGGCTGCTCGAATCTGCTTCGTTAGGCGACATGTTCGAGGAGCTGACCAAGCAGCTTTCCTCCGAGATCGACCTGCTTCGACTCGAACGCAAGATCGACGACGACGTGCGCGGATCGCTCTTCCGGAATCAGCGCGAGTTTTATTTGCAAGAGCAGCTGCGCGCCATTCATCGCGAGTTAGGCAGCGAGGACGGAGACGACCTGGACGACCTGGCGCAGAGCATCGAGCAGAAAGGGTTCCCTGAGCCCGTGCTCGATCGCGCGCGCCGCGAGGTGCGCAGGCTACGCCGCATGTCACCGCTGGCACCCGAGGCGACTGTCGCTCGCAACTATCTGGATTGGCTCCTCGCGCTTCCGTGGACTGAGCGCACCGAGGACGTGCTCGACATCGCCCATGCGCGTGAAGTACTCGAAGCCGACCACTACGGCCTCGAGGAAGTGAAGGACCGCATCCTCGACTTCATCGCCGTCATCCGGCAGGTGGGCAAGACCGAGGGGCCCATTCTCTGCCTCGTGGGACCGCCTGGCGTCGGCAAGACCTCGTTAGGGCGCTCCATCGCGCGCGCGATCGGACGCAAGTTCGTGCGCATGTCGTTAGGTGGCGTCCGCGACGAAGCCGAGATCCGCGGCCATCGTCGCACGTACATCGGATCGTTGCCTGGCCGCATCGTGCAATCGATGCGCCGAGCCGGCGTCGTGAACCCCGTGCTCCTGCTGGACGAAGTCGACAAGCTCGGCGCCGACTATCGCGGCGACCCGAGCGCTGCGTTGTTGGAAGTGCTCGATCCGGAGCAGAATCGCGCCTTCAACGATCACTACCTGGAAGTGGACTACGACCTGTCGCACGTCATGTTCATCACGACGGCGAACACGTTGCTCGGCATACCGGACGCGCTGCGCGACCGCATGGAGATCATCCGGTTGAGCGGCTATCTCGACCTCGAGAAGTTCGCGATCGCTCGGCAGTTCCTGATCCCCAAGCAGCTCGAACGCCACGGTGTGACGCGCGATTCCGTCACATTCGAGAAAGAAGTCGTCCCCGAAATCGTGCGCGGTTACACGCGCGAAGCCGGCGTGCGTGAGTTGGAGCGTCGCATCGCGCGCATCGCGCGCAAGGTCGCGCGGCGCCGCGCCGAGCGCGCGCCCGTTGCCTCAGAAGTGCCCGATCAAGGGAGTCAGACCCCTGTGATCGCGGAAGCGCCTAACGCTGATGTCCCGGTCGTCGTCGATGCCATTCGTGCCGACGAGCTCAAGGACCTGCTCGGCGTCGCCCCCTATGACCCGGACGATACGTCGCTGGACGACAAGATCGGCGTCGCGTCGGGACTGGCCTATACCAGCGTGGGCGGCGAAATCCTCGAGATCGAGGTGAGCATCGTGGCGGGTCGCGGCCGGCTGCAACTGACCGGCACGTTAGGCGACGTCATGAAAGAGTCGGCGACCGCGGCGCTGAGCTACACGCGCTCTCGCGCCAACTCGTTAGGCATCCCCGCCGACTTTTACAAGACGCGCGACGTGCACGTGCACATCCCCGCCGGCGCGACGCCGAAAGACGGCCCCTCGGCCGGCGTGGCGATCGCCGTTGCTCTAGCCAGTGCGCTCACGGGCACGCCGATCAAGGGCGACGTCGCGATGACGGGCGAAGTGACGCTGCGCGGGCGCGTCCTGCCCATCGGCGGACTCAAAGAGAAGTCGGTCGCGGCGCTGCGCAGTGGCATCAGGCATCTCATCATTCCGCGCCAGAACGAGCGCGAGCTCGGCGAATTCCCGGAAGACGTGCGCAATGGCTTGATCTTCCATCCTGTGCGCACGATGGATGAAGTGCTCGCGCTCGCGCTGCGTCACCTCCCAGCGGAGACTGCGCCGGTGCAGCCCGCGGCACCGAAGACGCGCCCGCGACGCGGCGGCCTGCCTGCAGTGCCGTCTGTCGAAATCGGACAGCCCACGCCGGAGGCGCCGCCACCGCCGCCTCCAGCGGCGCCGTCTCCGTGAGCCCGGAACCGCGAGCCACTGCTTCCGATCCGCTCGTCGTTCGTCACATCGAATTCCTGGGCGGGATGGCCGGCAAGACCGACGCGAGCGCACCGGGTAAACCGTGGCGTCCGCCGGTCAAGCTGCCGGAAGTGGCCTTCGCCGGACGCTCCAACGTCGGCAAGTCCGCGCTCCTGAACGCACTCGTTAGGCGACGCGCCATCGCGCGCGTGAGCAAAACCCCCGGGCGCACGCGCGAGATCAACTTCTTCGAGGTGAACGGCGAGTTCGTGCTGGTGGACCTGCCCGGTTACGGCTACGCCCGTGTCTCCAAAGCGGCGCGAGCCGCATGGCGACCGCTGATCGAGGGCTATCTGCACGGCACGTCGGCGCTGCGTGGCCTCGTCCTGCTGCTCGACGTTCGGCGCGACCCCACGCCGGAGGACGAGCAGATGCTCGCCTTCCTCGCCGAACGCGGCGTGCCGGTCCTCGTCGCCATCACCAAGATCGACAAGCTCACCGCGCGCGCCGCCGCGGAGCGCGTGGAACAGCTCACCGCCATGTTGGGACTCGAGCCGGTCCAGGTGGTGGCCTTCAGCGCAGTAACTGGCGCGGGACGCGACGAGCTCGCGGCGGCCGTCGTCGAGCTGGTCACTGGTTAGGCGCGTGCGCAGCCACCTCGGCGCGTTCCTGCTGGCCTGCCTAACTGGCGCGTGTGCCGGGCAGCCTTCGCCAGGCGGAACAGCACCGGCGCCGGCGGCTCCCGTTCGAAGCGATACGGGTTCGTCAGTCACGCTTGTGCCTGCCGGATATGGCACACTGCGCCAGGACGACATCGCGCTCAAGCTCGACGTGGTCTCGCTACAGGTGCGCGCGATGCCGCTCGACGAGGCGATCCTGCGCACGCTGGCCTCCGACTCGTACCGCGCGCTGCACGAGCTGCGCGAGAGCCAGCGTGACGCGCTGCAAGGGCTCGCTCGGCGCAGTAGCACATCGCAATTCGTTCTGTGGTACGTCTCGTTCTTCAGCGCCGAGCCCGGCGAGACGCGGTTCAGTCCGGGGGATCTCGTGATCACGAACGTGGGCCGCGACTTCCGGCCTGTGGGTGTCCTGCCGCTCTCACCCGGCTTTGGCCAGCACCGCGTGCGGCAGCGGGAAACTCACAGTGCAGTTTACGTATTCGAAGGACAGCTCGACGCGAATCAACCGCTCGTGATCACATACGAGACGACGCGGAACAGCGAGTGGGCCGCGACATTGCAACGCATCGAGCGCGAACGTCAGCTCATCCGATCCCGGGCGCGATCGTAG
>CBQVAZ010000433.1:0-3840 GCA_967720205.1 uncultured Gemmatimonadaceae bacterium
CCTTGTTGTCGCCTTCGAACTTCTTCTTGTCGCGCGCGATCTCTTGATAGGCACGGCTCAGGCGCAAGCGCGGCAGGTTCGTGTCGTTCAAGAAGACGTGATATTCGCCGTCGATTTTGTCGACGACAAGATCCGGCGTGATGTAGTTGTCCTTTTCCGCACTGAAACGCAGCCCCGGTTTAGGATCGAGTTTCGCGATCTGATCGGCAGCGCTCTGCACTTCTTGTGGCGATATCCCAAAACGCTTGGAGATTTCGCTCCAGCGGTGGTTGATCAGCTCATCGAACGCTTCGAATACGAGCCGAAATTGTAGGGTCTCTTCGGAGTGGTCTTCGCGCAGTTGCAGCAACAGACACTCGCGCAGATCGCGGGCGCCAATGCCGGCTGGATCGAGCAACTGCACGATGCGAAGCATGTCCTCGGCTTCGGCCATCGTGTAGAGCGGAAGCTCGCGATCGAAATTCTCCTGAGCATCGGCAGCGCGACCAACTTCGTCGTTGATGCCGTTCAGGATCTCCTCGAGCGTGCAACAGAGATATCCGTCTTCGTTGATGTTGCCGATGAACTCATCGGCTAACATCACTTGGCGCGGCGTGAGCTCGAGCAGCTTAACCTGATCGAGTAAATGATCCGAGAGATCGCGCGTTTCGACGCTGACGGGCTCGAAGTACTCGCGCTCTTCGTATTCCTCGCGACGCACACCGGTATCGAAACCTTCAAGAAGGATTTCTTCCCAGTCGATCTCACCCGCAGACTCGGTCTCCGTTTTTTCCGGCGTCGGCTCCGTCTGCTCGCCTAACGCCCCAGCAGTCTCCTCGGCCTCCTCCTCTTCTTCTTCCTCAGGCTCCAGTAGCTCGAGGAATGGATTCGTTAGGAGCTCTTGCTTGAGATGTTGTTGGAGATCGAGCAACGGCATGTAGAGCAAATCCATCGCCTGATACAGGCGTGGATTGATCTTCATCTCCTGCCGGAGCGAAGTGCTCTGGTGCAGCCCCTGCCTCATGCGATGTTGCCCTCTTCCGCGAAGCGAGTGCGCAAGCGTGCTGTGAGGGTTGGCCCGAGGTAGATCTCGGCGACCGTATCGTCGTAGACCAGCTGGCGAACGGTGCCCGACACCTTGACCTGCCCATCGAACATGATGTAGGCGCGGTCTACGATGTCGAGTGTTTGCTCGACGTTATGGTCACTTATCAGGACGCCAATCCCGCGGTGCCGCAACCCCGCCACGATCGTCTGTATATCGTTAACGGCGATCGGGTCGATACCGGCGAACGGCTCATCCAGCATCATGAATTTGGGTTGTGTCACGAGGGCACGGGTGATCTCTACTCTCCTTCGTTCGCCACCTGACAGGCTGTATGCCTTGTGGCGGCGAAGATGTTTAATGCTCAATTCATCGAGCAGTTGCTCGAGCCGCGCCTCACGCTCACTCGCCGATAACCCGAGCGTTTCGAGGATCGCCAGGATGTTGTCCTCGACGGAGAGCTTGCGAAAGACAGACGGCTCCTGGGAAAGATATCCGATGCCACGCCTCGCGCGGCGGTACATCGGCATGTTCGTAATGTCCTGGCCGTCCAACTTGATCCGGCCTTCGAGGGGCTCTATGAGTCCCACGATCATGTAGAACGTGGTGGTCTTTCCAGCCCCGTTAGGGCCGAGCAGCCCGACGATTTCGCCCTGCTGCAACCGGACGTGAACGTCGTTCACGACCTTTCGACGGCGATAGACCTTCGTCAGGTGCTCGCCTTCGAGGACGCTCCCTTGGGGCACCGCGGGCGTCTCCCCGCTCGTTCGCGGGATGCGCACCACGACGTGCTCCCCGGTTTCCCGAAGGACATCGGCGACCTGCCCTCGGCGAGGCGCTATTTCAGTCCAGAGGCCCGGTGAAACGCTGATGCGGGAGACGTTCTGTGTGACGGGCTCCTTGCCGAGCCTCACAAGTCCCTCTGCCGCGAGACGCGGGAGGACCGAGAGCGACAGGTGTGAACGTACCTCATCAAGGCTGAGCCGCCCGGCCTCGTGATCGGCGTCACGCCCTTCGACGCGGAGGGCGTGCAAGTAGTCGTCTCGGTAACGCTTCACCACACCATCGAGGGCGGCGACGCCGGCGTCGTCGGCCTCGCGGATGACGGCCTGCAGCGCCAGGACGAAGGACCTGTCGCCGACCGCTTTCTGTTCGACGAGCTCGCGAACGCGCGGCGGGAGCAGCGGAGTGGGGTCGCTCACTACTCGGGAGGCCGCGGGGGACGAGTTGGCGGTCGCGCCCCTGGTCGTGGCCGCGTGTTATCGGACTTTGCGCGCGCGCTGTCGGCTGGGTTCGACGGTTCGAGATAGACGCCGCTCGCCTGGTCGACGACTTTCACGAGTCGAGCCTCATCCTTGACGAATTCGACTTCGATGACGCGGCCGCGGACATAATTGATCGCGGGCTTCCCGTGCAACGTCGAGTCGTTCGGCGGGACTTGATAGTACGAGGCGGCATTACTCGTAGCGACGAGAAGTTTGATCGGCGGGCGCGATGTCGTGTCGCCGGCGGCAAGTGAATCGAAGAGCGCGTGAATGGTATCTCCGCGCAACCAGTCGCGCTCATCGGATTTGATCTTTGTCGAATCGGGATCCGATTCCGCGTAGGCCTGACCCACGGCGAAGAACTCACGAATGCGCTGGTTAGGCATCACGACGTGGAGCGAGTCGGCGAAGATGTCGCGCTCAGGGGTCGTCGCATGTGCTCGGCGTCCGAAGGCAAATGCGCGCTGCAACTTTTGTTGATTGACGCGCATGTCGATCGTGTCGGCTGTGAGCGTGAGTTGCTTACTCACTGCGACCGCGCTGTCCATGGACAGCACGCGCTCGGCTTGACGATTTCGCGCGTAAATGTTGATCGCCGTGCCTTTGAGCGTGTAAGGCTCAGAGCCTTTACTCTCGATAGTGGGATTGATTCTGAGGTGCGCGAACTGGCGGCCGTTGTCGACGAAGCCCGAGTCGCCCTTGGCGACGAGGTCGGTCCGTGTCAGGACGACGTTTCGTGAGGCGTAGAAGAGCGAATCTCCCTCGGCGATGATCAGGTCGGCGACGAGGTTCACTGGCGCGCCTTCCTTACCTAACGAGTCCTTCTCGATCATGTCGATTACGGGCCGGCCGCGGCCGATGAGGCGTGGTGTCGGACGCATGCCGCGGATGGCGCGGTAGTACTCGCTCGTCGTGGCTTTCATCGTCGTACCGCTCGGCATCGTACCGCGCACGTTGTTCTCGAGCAGCAGCTTCTCGTCGGCACCGAAGTAGCTCAGACGATCGGCGTCGAGGTTGATGCGCTTCTCGCGATACTTCACGTTGCCCACGAGGTAGTAGACGCGATTGTCCTCGTAGAACTCAGCGCTGTCCGCCGTGATGGTGATGTCCTGGCGGCGGCAGTGTCCCGTAACGCCGCCTCCCACGTAGCTCACATAGCGTTTGGTTGTGGGATTCCTATTGGCGAATGCGCGCGATCCGGGGTTGCCTTCGATGTCGAGGGTGCAGCGCTGCCCAGGAGCGGTTTCACCTGCAGGCTTTGGCGGCGCGCCCTTAACGGCAGTATCGACTGGTGGGATGATTTCGGGCGGCTTTGGCCGCGACGTGTCGACAGCAGGACGTTTCCCAGTGTCGATCGGGACAACAGTAGGTGGCAGTTGTGCAGGCTGCGACGGACGCCCGCGGCCTATACACGCCGTTGCAGCGGCCAGAATAGCAAGAACTGCCAGCCTAACGCGCGGACTCATTGCTTCGGAATCGTCACGCGCGTCCCGGATGCCTTCACGTTCTTCAGGATGCGGATGGAGTTGAGGTCAGGATCAGAGATGAAGC
>CBQVAZ010000434.1:0-3832 GCA_967720205.1 uncultured Gemmatimonadaceae bacterium
CCGTTGCAGTTAACAAAAAGCTGCCGCGTGCGCGATTCGCGCAGCGGAAGTGTCGCACGATCCGCGTTCGTCGCAGTTCAAATCCGTGCTCGTCCGCGTTCCCGCTTTTGATCTTGATCTTGATGAAGCCGGACTGAGCCACGACTCATGGCATGGCTCTCGCTCCATTCGCGAGCACAATGGCCGCGATCTGGAAAGGCTCAATCGCATTCGGGCTCGTCAATGTCCCAGTCGAGCTGCGCACGGCAGTGCGAGACGATCACATCGCGTTTCGCTTGCTGCACAAAAAAGACAACACGCCGGTGAAGTACGAACGCGTGCGCTCGGATAACGGCAAAGAGGTACCGTGGTCTGACATCGTGAAAGGTTACGAGCACGACAAGGGCGAGTTCATCGTTCTCACGGATGAGGACTTCAAGGCGGCGGCCGTTGAACGAAGTGAGAGCATCGACATCACCGATTTCGTGGACGCCGACGAGATCGATCCGCGCTTCTTCGAAACACCGTACTTCATCGTTCCCGGGAAAGGGGGAACGAAAGCGTACGCCGTGCTACGTGAAGCGATGCGCAAGGAAAACGTCGTCGGCATCGGAATGATCATTCTGCGCCAGAAACAGCACCTCATCGGGTTGCACGTAATGGGCGACGCAATCGTGCTGGAAATCATGCGCTTCGCGAACGAGATCGTTCCGGCTTCGGAACACAGTTTTCCGCCTGCTGGCGAAGCGAAGGAAAAAGAGATCGAGCTCGCCACAAAGCTCACCGAAGCGCTGCATGGCCCGTTCGAGCCCGAGAAATACGTCGATCAATACCGCGCGAACTTGCTGCGCATCATCGACGCCAAGTCCAAGGGGAAGAAGGCCGCGCTTCCTTCGGGCAAGCCCGAGTGGGGCGACGGCAAGGTGCTCGATCTCATGCAGAAGCTGGAAGCGAGCCTGCGCCAGGGGAAAGCTGCCAAGTCCAAGAACGGTGCAGCGAAGACGAAGACGGCGACAAAGAAACGTCGAACTGCCTAACGCGTAAGTGCCTGCCGCGCGCCGCGCCATCGAGCCGATGCTCGCCGGGACCGCGAGCGAGGTACCCGCAGGCGATGATTGGACGTTCGAGCCGAAATACGACGGGATGCGTGTGGTTGCGTACGTCACGCGCGACGACGTGCGCTTGCTCACGCGTAACGGGATTGACAGGGCCCCGCAGTTCCCGGAGGTCGTGCGCGCGCTGCGCGAGCTCGCCCGCCGACAGCGACGAACGTTCGTACTCGATGGCGAGATCATCGTGCGACGGCGCACGACGAACGGGGCGAGTCCCTTTCAGGCGCTACAAGCTCGCTGGCATGTGAGCGACATGGCGGCGGTCGCGCAGCACGCGAACCGGACGCCGGTCGACCTTGTGGCCTTCGACATCCTCGTGGACGGCGAGGAGCGCGTGATGAACGAGCCGTGGACGTCGCGCCGCGTTAGGCTGGAGCGCCTGCTGCGCACGCCGCACGTGCTCGGTGTGCGTCTGGCGCAAACAGGCAAGGGAGACGGCGCCAGGATGCTGCAACGAGCCGTCAAGCGTGGCTGGGAAGGTATCATTGCCAAGCGGCTCGAGGCTCCGTATAAGCCCGGGATCCGCACCCGCGACTGGCTCAAGCTCAAAGTCGTGAACGAACAGGAGTTCGTCGTCGGTGGATGGACCGAGCCGCGCCGCTCGCGGGAGCATCTGGGCGCGCTGCTACTAGGATACTGGAAGGATGGCCAATTGCTGTACGCGGGGCACACGGGGACGGGCTTCACGCGCGAGACGCTGCGGGACCTGGAGCGTCGCCTAACGCGGCTCGAGCGGCAAGCGTCGCCTTTCGTCGTCGCGCCGCGCACAAATGAGCGCGCGCACTGGACGCAGCCGTCGGTTGTCGTCGTCGTGCGTTTCACGGAGTGGACGGCCGACGGCAAGCTGCGCCACCCGGTCTTCCTGGGCGTACGCGACGACAAGAACGCGGCCGACGTTGGCCGGGAGCCGAGGAGTATGCAGAAACGATTTGCGCGAGTGGCCAGGCCAACGACGGAAGCGTCGAGCGCAGGACGCAAGACAAAGCAAAGCGTGACCGAGCAGCTCGAGCGCTTGGAGAACGACAAAGGCACAGGAACCATCGTCACGGGCGCGCGCACGAAGCTCGACGTCACGAACCTCGGCAAAGTGTACTTTCCAAAGGCGCGCCTAACGAAGGGACACGTGATGCGCTATTACGCGGCTTTGGCGCCCGTCATACTACCGGTCGTGAAGGATCGCCCTCTCGTGCTCAAGCGCTTTCCCAATGGTATCAATCGCGAGAGCGGTGCGTTCTTCCAGCAGAGCGCCCCGGAACATACTCCAGCCGGCGTTCGCGTTGAGAAGGCTCGCACGGCGGACGGGATGGAGCCGCGCATCGTCGGCGGGGACCTAACGACGTTGCTCTACGGCGTGCAGATCGGTGCCATCGAGCTCAACCCATGGCACTCGCGCGTCGGCACCCTGAGATACGCCGACTACGCCATCCTCGATCTCGATCCAGGGCCCAAGTCGTCGTTCGCGCTCGTCGTGCAAACGGCGCGTTGGATCCGCGAGGTCATGGACCAGCTGAACCTGGAAGGGTCAGTGAAGACTTCTGGCGGACGCGGGATACACGTCTATCTGCCGCTCCCGCCGCGCACCTCATACGCGACGGCGCGCGTAGCCGCCGATCTCATCGCGCATCACGTGAATGCAGCGCACCCGACGGACACGACACTGATCCGCCCACTCAAGCAGCGACCGCCTAACGCCGTTTACATAGACGTCGGCCAGAACGATTACGGGAAGAGTGTGGCCGCGGCGTTCTCGCTGCGCGCTCGCGAACCGGGACCGGTCTCCACGCCGCTCGAGTGGGACGAGCTCGTCGACTCGCTCGATCCGGCGACGTTCACAATGGACAGCGTGCTACCCGACGCCAAGCGACGCGCCGAGGTCTGGCGCAAGGGATTGCGCCGCCCCGTCAGGCTGGAGCGCCTGACGCGCAAGCGGCGCGGGAGCACGGGGCGCGCGCGCGCGAAACGGTCTGCCTGACGAGCGAACCTTGTGACGCAGCCCGACGAGCATTCGATCCAGCTCGGCGGCGCGCGCTTCGAGTGTAGCGTACATCGACGTGGTGAACAGCCCGAGGTCGCGCGCGACCACGAGCGCGTACGCCAGCTCGCGCAACGCACCGAGGGCGGCGTCGAGCGCGCGTGAAAAGTTGTGCCGGTTCTCGTCGCGCGCCCCGCGCGTGATGTGCAGCGGCACGGCAAGGGCCGAGCGTTGCAGTCGCTCCCGCAATACCGGCTCGTGCGACCAGGCTTTAGCTCGTGTTTGTTCGAAGAGGCGCAGCGTGAGCTCGTGCGCCTTGCCGCTGACCTTGAGACGAGGGATCGGGTTCACGCGCCGAGAATACTGTGATTCGGCCCTGCTAGCGCATCGAACGAGTGCAGGCGTGTAGATTTTGTCCCGCAGCGCGCCTAACGCCTTTACGCTGCTGTCAGCCTCTGGGTCTCCCAACTATCACGGAACGCTCTCGCTCGGAATTGTAGGACTGCCGAATGTCGGCAAATCCTCGCTCTTCAATGCGCTCACCGCCGCCAAGGCCGACGCAGCGAATTATCCCTTTTGCACAGTCGAGCCGAACGTCGGCATCGTCGAAGTTCCGGATCCGCGGCTCGCGCGGATTGAGCTCGTCATGGATCCGCGGCCTAAGCGGGTCGTGCCGGCGACGGTGCAGTTTGTCGATATCGCCGGCCTCGTAAAGGGCGCGTCGCAAGGCGAAGGGTTAGGCAACAAGTTCCTTTCGCACATCCGCGAG
>CBQVAZ010000435.1:0-3831 GCA_967720205.1 uncultured Gemmatimonadaceae bacterium
AGGAAGGCGCGAACCTCCTCGAACAGCGTGGTGAACGCGGCGTGATCGCGGCGCGCGATCGCCTCTGCCAGCTCCTGCGCCGCCGCTCTGAGCGCGCCAGTCACTTCGGTCGTCCGCGGATTCCGCATTTCGATTTCCCCATACAGCGCCGGCGACTGCGCGAAATGACGCGCTGTCATGTACAACTCGAGCAGATACACGGGAGATGTGAAGCGCAACGTCTCCTCGAGCGGCACGCCGAGCCGAGCCAGAGTGAGTCCCATCACCTGCGTCTGATAGTGCGTCAGCACCTGCACGATGGACATCACACGATCGTGGTTGTCCGGCGTCGTTTCAGTGATCACCATGCCATGCGACGTTAGGGTGTGCGCCAGCCACTCGGCCCACGTGTCGCCGCGCCCGCGGCAGAGGACGACGCGCTGTCCCTGCAGCGTGTGCACGGACGGCCCGAACATCGGATGCAAACCGACGACGCTCGCTCGCGTGCTCGCCAGCATCGCTTCCATTGGCTCGTGCTTCACACTCGTTAGGTCGGTTAGAAGCGACTCTGGCCTGAGCGCTGGGCCTACTTGGCGGATCACATCTTCCGTGCGATCGATGGGGACGCTGACAACCACCACGTCCGAGACAGCGGCCGCGTCGGCGGCGCTGAGGTCGGTGTCCAGATCGACGATAAGAACGCGGTGACCAAGGTCAGCGAACATCGCGCTGAAGACTCTGCCCATGCGGCCATGACCGCCGATGATCGTGACGGTGCGCGCGTGCTCGTCAGGCAGCACTTCCACACGCAGCAACGCCTGATAATCGCGACTCGCTCTCAGCAGCAAGCGGAACAACGATTCCATCTCGCCGGGCGGCAGCCCGAGCTCCGACGCCACGCGCATGCGGTCTTCGAGCACTTCCTGTTCACGCTGCACGTCGCGAATGCGAAGTCCCGCGGCGCGCTTGACGTCGGCGATCTCGCGCACGAGTCCCATGCGCCTGGAGATTGCCTGCAGAATGTCGCGGTCAGTCGCGTCAACCATCGCGCGCAGCAGCGACAGACTTCTGGATTGATCCGTCATGTCATAGGACTCACCGTCCCAGCAGCTTATCAGCGATCTGGTCGGCCATGCCGCGCGCGTCCGCAGTCTCGTCGTTCGTTAGGATGATGATCGTGACGTGGCGCTCCGGAATGCGCACGAATGCACTGCGCTTTCCGCCTGGCGATCCAAACGCGCGATAGCGCGTCGCCCCACGGTACTTGTCCACTTCCCACCCCTTCGCCGCATCGATCGGTTCACGCTCGACGTCAGGCGCCGCGGTTGGATTTCGTGCATACGTGCGCGGCACCTCGAGCCCGAGCGCGATGCGATAAAGCTCATCCACGTTGGACATCACGCCCCCGTCCGTTGTCGCGGATGTCTTGTGCAGCCCTACCGGCTGCGACGCACGCTGCGCGACGCAGCGCTGAAAGGGCGTGAGTGCGGCCATCCGTGCCGCGGCGCTATCCGCAGCCGGATTCGCATCCGTTCGAGCCGGTGGCGGCGGCTCCGGCACCTGCGCGCAAATAGCCTCGAACACTCCCGAGATTCCAGCCAACGCGAACTGCGGCACTGTCGTCGTGGGCATGTACTTCGCCTGGGGCGGGATCCCGAATGAACGGTCGACAAGCACCTTGCCGTCCTGCGCCACGAGCACCGTGGCCCCGCCTAACGTCGCGTCCTCGTACTTTGCGAAGAGCGACGTGATCAATGTTGCGGGTACGGGCGAAGCGTCGGAAGCTCTGCGTAGGACGCGCCGAGCACCGAGGTCGTACACGTCGCCGGGGAACAGCGTGAGGAATGGTTTTCCCTGGTCTGCCGGATCGGCGCTGCCGTAGACGAATGCCTTGCTTTTCCCGACGATCGTGCCTGTATCGCCGCGCACTACCCACGCAGTCCCTTCGTCCTCGGATATTCCCAGCAGATTCGGGAATTTGGGACTGAGCGAGTCGGCGAAATCGGCGAGTCGCTCGCGTGCGACGACGTGCTGATCGATCCCCACGTTGCGCAAGAACGAAAACGCCTTTTCGTAACCGGGGTAGTGCATGATGAAGTTGTTGTTCGACGGTGCGCCGCGAACGAGGAACTCGCCGAGGATCGTTGCCCCGGCGGATGATCCGCCGACGACGCCGCCGCGAGCGAGCAGCTCGTGGAATGCCGCCTCGGTCTTGGTGCCGCCGTACGCGTCGACGAGGCGGTATTGTCTGCCGCCATCGAACCAGACCCCTCCCGCTTTCTTGATGATCGCGACGAACGAGTCGGAGTTGGCGACGTTCCTGTCCTTTGTGAATAGCGTCTGAATGTTCTTCGCCCCCGCTGTTCTCCAGCCGCGCAGCGAGGGACGATCTTGCGGATAGGTGTCCGCGCCACCCGCGTTAGGCACCATCAGGATGAGCGCGTCCGGCCCCCCGGCCCCGTCGATGAATGCCTTGTAGATCTCGGGTCCCATCGAGCCGCCGCCCACGACGACCACCGTTCCGCGGGCAGGGCCTACTCGCGGGACCGCGCCGGCACCGGATCCGGTCTGCGCAAGCAAAAGAGTCGGAATGACAGCGACGCTGATTAGTGCATTGCGAACGGTGCTCATGGTTCCTCGACGCGAATGATCGTTAGGTCTAGACGGCGCCGCCTACTGTGGCGACTGCGCTGCTTAGTCATAGTATGAAAACATCAGCGATGCGAAGCGCCAGACGTTGCGCTGACAGATCGCCGTTAAGACCAGACGGCCCCGGCGCTCACTATCGTCGTACCAATACACGAAGTCGGCCCAAACAGTAGCCAGTCGGCCGCGACGCTCGATGCGCACATTCTCCAGCCGCTCGCCCATCTTTTGGGCGCTGCTGAAGGCGCGTTCTTGTGCGGAGTAGAACTCATCCAATCGACGCAGCGATACGGTGCTGTCGGCGGCGATTGACGCCGATGTAAACGTCGGCAGAAACAATTCACGCCAACGAGGTAGGGAGTCTCGCGTGTAGAGACCGGTGTAATTCGCAACGAGACGTTCCAGGCTCCGGTCGAGCTCCCCCGCATCCTGCGCACCAGCCTCAATCGAAGATCCACACGCCAGTCCCAGGACGACGAGCAATGTCCGCATCCCTGAATCTGACGCAAACTGCCGATCGACGGCTACCCAAGCGGTGGACGGTCGCGCGTTCACCATTCAAGTTCGAGCGATGGTAGAACACGACCTCATGGCTCGTCTGGCGCAGCACCGATCCCTCGGCAACGCGCCTTCTGCGGAGCACGCCTGGCTCGTCGCTCACGGCACGTTTCGCACGTATGCTGTGGGCGATGTGATCACCGCCAAAGGTGAGCAGGCAAAGCGGCTACAGGTGGTGTTGTCGGGTCGCTACGTCCTTCGCACGGACCGTGGCGCGGGATCGCACAAGATCATGGAATGGCGGGCCGGCGACGTCGGCAGCGTGATGCCCTACTCTCGTGGCGCGTCACCGCCTAACGATGTCGTGGTCGAGGAGCCGATGGAGTCGCTGACGATCGAGAAGGAGCTGTTCCCGGAGATGATTAGCGAGTGTCCGGTCATCACGGCCACGCTCGTCCATGCCATGATCGATCGCGCGCGCCAATTCACATCGAGCGACCTGCGCGACGAGAAGCTCATCTCGTTGGGAAAGCTCGCCTCCGGGCTCGCGCACGAGCTGAACAATCCGGCATCGGCCGTGGTGCGCAGCGCCAAGACGCTCGCCGAAAGCCTCGGTTCGTCGGAAGAGGCGGCTCGAAAGCTTGCGGCGGCGCGCCTAACAGACGCGCAGATCGCAGCCATTGACGCGATCCGCACTGCGTGCGGCGG
>CBQVAZ010000436.1:0-3827 GCA_967720205.1 uncultured Gemmatimonadaceae bacterium
GGACGATCCGTCCGTTGAACACCGTCAGCACACACTGCATGTCCTTGAGGCTGTCCGTCGGCACGCTGTACAAGTCGCGATCCCACACGGCGAGATCGGCGTACTTCCCGGGCTCGATCGAGCCGATCTTCGTCTCGAGGAACATCTGCCGAGCCGCCCAGATCGTGACGGCTTTGACAGCCGTGCGGACGTCGACCGACTCGTCGCGGCCAAACGGATCGTTGGGCCACACGCCTAACAAGGGCTGACGCGCAACCGCGGCCCAGATGCCATAACGAGCAGGGAACGGCGTCACGTTGTAGTCGGATCCATTGGCCCAGCGAACTCCCTTTCCGAGAAACGTTCTGAACGGATCCAGGCGCCGAGCGCGGGCAGGGCCAAAGTTTCCAGCATACGTATCGCCGATCCACCACATGAACGTCGCCGACGGCTCGGGATAACCGGCGTCGAATTCACGCTGAAGCTTCGCCATGCTGTCGATGGCGCGATCGGTGGGAATGTTCGCGTGAATGATTCCGTGACGCAGGCCGTGCTTCGGATTCTCACGCATCGCCTGGGCGTAACTGTCCACGGTCCAATCTATGCCGTGATCGCCGATGGAATGAGTGCTCACGTGCATGCCGGCGTCATGGTATAAGCGGATGAGCTGCCTAACCGTGTCAGGGTTCGACGCCGGATAGCCGTGGTTTCCGCTGTCGATACCAGTGAAGCCCTTGTTCCACTCGTCGTAGACCCATGCCGTGCGCGCGCCGCCGCTGCCGTCGATGTACAGCTTGACGCCGCCGGCGATGACGTGATCGTCGCCAGTTGTTTCATACGGCTTGGTTTGCGCGCCGCGTTCAGCGATGAGCTTGCGCGCTCCTTCGATGGAGCGCCCGCCCTGCCATAGCGCGAACACGCGCACCGTTAGATCGCCCGATGCCTGCACGCGCTTGTACGCATCCCACGTTCCGGACGAGATGCCGGGATCCTTGAGACCCGTCATCCCCTCGGCGTTAAGGGCCTTGGCGAGATCGCGGATGCCGGCGTCGAGTTGCTCGGCGGTTTCATCGGGGAGGAGCCGCCTAACGAGCCCCTGCGCGGATTCCTTGAGTACGCCGGTGGGACTGCCGTCGCTGGCGCGGTCGATCGTTCCGCCCGGCGGATCTTTCGTGTCGCGTGAGACCTCGGCGAGTTTGAGCGCGGCACCATTGGCCACGCCATAGTGCCCCATCGTCTGCGTGAGGTACACCGGATTATCCGGCGCGACTTTGTCGAGATCGGCGGCTTGCAGGAGACGCCGTTCGGCGAACTTGCCCTCGTCCCATCCCTGGCCAACCAGCCAGGAGCCCTTCGGCAGCTTCGCCAGCCGTGCGGCGACACTGTCCTGCACGTCGCGTATGGTTTTGACGCGTGGGTAACTCAGGTCCAGGACATAGAGCCGATCCACGGCACCGCTGGCGAAATGGGCGTGGGCGTCGAGCAGCCCCGGCGTCATCGTTAGGCCGTCGAGGTCGATGCGCTGCGTAGCTGGACCGGCGAGCGAATCGATGGCTGACGTCGTGCCTACGGCGAGGATGCGATCGCCTTTTACTGCTACCGCTTGTGCAACGCGATCAGCGGAATCAACCGTGATGATGTTGCCGTTGACGAAGACGATGTCGGCGACGTCGCGTCGCTGTGAACAAGCGACGAGGGCGAGACATAGAATGAGGCGGACACGCATACGCGCGAAGCTGCTCCGCGAATGCTTCAAACGTCAACCCACGCAATTGACGCCGTCAGCTGCTGGCAGCTGTCTGCTGGCGGCTGTCAGCCGACAGCTTTAGTGGGGCGGTGTTGCGGATTCCACGTATGAGTCTCGCCGCGAGCCTTGGTGAGCCAAGCATAAAGTGCGTCGTACACGACGAATCCGTGCCGCAGCTGCTCGTGATCGTCTTCGAACATTTGCGACAACCCTAACGAAATCGCCAACAGTCCCGCGCACTCCGGAGCCAGATCCAGCCGCGCCGTATCCGCCCCGCGTACGATCGTCGCGAGATCGCCGAGGGCAGGGTCCTTCAGCTGATACTTGGCCAGAAACGCGTCGAAGCTGCAGAGCGGCCCCTCATGCGACAGCTCAACTCCCTCGACGTCGAACGGCGTCGCACCCGTGTCCTTGGCGCGCGCCAACACCTCGTCCGGCGGTACGAAGAGGAATTCCGGCGCGGAGTCGATGAACCGCGCGATGAGCCAGGGACACGCCACGCGGTCGATCTTGGGACGGGCGCGAGTGATCCAACGCATAATGCCTCTTGATCAAATCGGGGGCGCAATGATACACTCGTATCAGCAATGGTCAAGACCGTATCATCACCGTGGCTGCTGTTTCTGCCGCAACTCCCGGCCAAGCCGGACTATGCCCGCGTCAAGCTCTGGCGCCGTCTCCAGCCTCTAGGCGCCGTGGCGCTGCGAGGGGGCGTCTACGTCCTTCCCAACACAGCGGAGTCGCGCGAGGACCTGGAGTGGGTCGGCAAGGAAGTCGAGTCTGATGGCGGCAGCGCCATCGTCTGCGAGAGCGCCTTCGCACACGGCGTGAGCGACGCCGAGCTCAAAGAGCGTTTTCGCGAGCGCACGACCGACGCCTACAGGCATATCGCCGCGCAGTCGCGCGAGGCGTTAGGCGACGCCGCAGCCTCGGCAGCGGCGAGGCGCCTCAGACGCCAATTGGAAAGCGAGCGCCGTCGCGATCACTTCGGCGCGACCGGTCGCGAGCCAGCGGAGCGTGCCGTCAGTCAGCTCGAGGCGTCCCTCACTCGCGACGCGCGCGCCGCCGCCGAGGCAGCGCCTTCGCCCGTGTCGCGGCATCCCAAAGGCGCCACCTGGGTCACTCGCGCCGGCGTGTTCGTCGATCGCGTCGCCAGCGCCTGGCTCATCCGCCGCTTCATCGACAAGAAGGCTCGTTTCAAGTTCGTGACGGGCACTCGTTATGCGCCGAAGGCGAACGAAATACGCTTCGACATGTTCCAGGGTGAATACACGCACCGCGGCGAGCGCTGCACCTTCGAGGTCCTGCTTCAGGAGTTCAGCCTAACGCACCCAGCCCTGGTGGCGATCGGCGAGGTCGTGCACGACATCGACCTCAAGGACGAGCGCTACCAGCGTCCCGAGACCGACGGGATCGCGTTCGTGCTGCAGGGGCTCGTCCTCGCGGAAAGTGACGACGCAAAGCGGCTCAAGGCAGGAGCGCAGGTTTTCGAAAGCCTGTTCGCACAGTTCAGCACGCGGCCCGCATGAGCGAGAGCGCCACCCAAGTCCCGACGCTTCCGCTGCGTGTCGGTCTTCCGGCGTGGTCAGCGATCGCCGTCGAGAGCTTTGGCGGACCCGTCGCCCAGATCGCCGTGCTGCATCGCGTCATCGTCGAGGAGCGCCGCTGGGTGAGCGAGGAGCGCTTTCAACGCGCACTCAGCTTCTGCATGCTGCTCCCAGGTCCGGAAGCCCAACAGCTCGCGACGTACCTCGGCTGGCTGCTGCACGGAACGAAGGGAGCGATCGTCGCTGGCTCGCTCTTCGTTCTGCCGGGATTCATTGCGCTGCTTGTCCTCAGTTTGCTGTACGTCTACGCGGGCGACACGACCGTTGCCGTCGGTGTGCTAGCAGGCATCAAGCCAGCGGTGATCGCGATCGTGGCGCATGCGCTCACGCGCATGGCTCGTCGCGCGCTGACCGACAGCACACGCATCGCGATCGCGTTAGGTGCGTTTGCGGCGCTCTTCTTCCTGCGACTGCCGTTTCCAGTGGTACTCGGCATCGCGGCGCTACTGGGCGTCATGCGCTTCGCGCGCAACGGTGAGGAGGCGCAGCCGGCG